>NZ_SCMZ01000020.1:0-65531 GCF_005503285.1 Sphingomonas sp. 2SG | reverse complement strand
GATAGTCGAACCGTCCTGCCTCGGCGAGCGTGCGCACCTCCGCCAGCAGGTCGTCGCGCAGCGTGCAGCAGATGCAGCCATTGGTCATCTCGACCAGCGCTTCCTCCGACCGCGACAGTGCCGCCTCTCCACCGCGCACCAGGTCGGCGTCAATATTCACCTCCGACATGTCGTTGACGATCACCGCCACCCGCCGCCCCTCGCGGTTCACCAGGATGTGGTTGAGCAGGGTCGTCTTCCCAGCCCCGAGGAAACCGGACAGCACCGTCACCGGCAGGCGGGTGTCTTGCAGAGTATCGCTTGCCATGTCTGTCTCTTAGTGGGTTACGTTACAACGTAACATTGCCATTAGCTTCGGCGGATGTCCAGTAGCTCTCCGATCACAGGCGATCGCCCGCCTCGCTGGCTCGACGTGACCGCCTCGATCCTGCGTCTGATCCATTGTCCCTTCCACCAGTCACGATCCTTTTTGGGAAAGCGGGCGGGGTAGCGGGCAGGACCAAGGCTAATCACCTCCTGCATTGCGAGAGTGAATGAATTGCATGAGCTTGGCAGCCGAAAAGAGGCCGGGAATGACCGGACGTGGATCTCGTAGCTCGCCGCCGCTTCGCCAGCCTCCACATCCGGCTCGATGTAGGTACGGAGGGGCGAGGTGCCGCAGCAAGGACCGACACCATCCGGTCCCTTCTAGCTCCCAGTGATGGAACGGCTGACGCGTCCCTCGGCGTCAAGGAAGTCGATCGCCGCCTTTCCGTCTGCGGTCACGCGCACCTCCAGCCGTTTTCGGCCGGTCGCGTCACGCATCGTCAAGATCGACGATTTGTCCAGCGCCCTTCCCAAGAACGCGCGCGGCGTCACCGCAGCACCCGCCGCGCGCACGGCTGCGTCGCGGGTCCCGCTCGGCGGTTTCTGCACCAGTCGTGCTACCGCGGGGAAATCAACTGGCTGATCGGGGCGGTCGTTGATCGCAAGCCCGACCTGGCGATCTTTGCCATCCTCGGTGCTGCTGAGCGCAAGCGTCTGGTCCTGTCGCCAGCGATCGAACGATAATGCGCCCAGATTTGTCGGTTTGCCGTCCTTCAGTGCCCCGGAGAATACAAGTCCGCCGTTCTCGGTGCCTTCGTCATTGTAGAACAGCATGCCGGCCTGCGGTCGATCGGGATGTGGAGTCTCACGACCGGCAACGATGATCCCGGGCATCCGGCCGCGGGACGCGACGGTCATGCGCAGCGTGCCGTCCGGCTCCCGGACGTTGATCCGTTCGACGTCGATCGTCTCGAACGCCGCGACCTTTGAACCAGTGTTCGCTCCAAGAAGCAGCCACGTGGTGGCGAGGGTCATCACAGCAGCGTACCCGCCCAATGCCCGAGACGCATCCACTCTCATCTCTTCCTCCCGTTCTATCGTGCCATACGGAGCGGAACAGATGTCGAGCACCGTCGGAGACAACGCGCCGACTTCGCTTCCGTCCCGAACCTAAAGCATTAATATACTACGGGTCAGGCGCTTGTTTAGCTTCGAGCTCTCGGTATTTTCCCCGCCGCGTGCCGCAACGTACCCGGACACGAACCAGCGGCCGGTTTGGGGTGGCAGGCGACCCGGGCTGAGTGACGGCAACCGGGTCAGAATACCTGGATGCCGGACCTCGCAACAGGCAGCGATCTGACCCTGGTTCCATCCGCTGCAGCAAGTGCGTTAGCGAGCGCGGCAGCGGTCGGCCCCTGCGCGCACTCGCCTGTCCCGAGGAACGGCGTGCCTGGCCGGTCCACGACGTCGACCACGACGCTGCGTGGTGCGTCGCCGAAGCGGAGGATGGGATAGGTGCTCCAGTCGTAGTCGGTTCCGCTGGTGGGCGATCACCGCCGGTCGAATGCAATCGTCTCGGCTGTAGCGAACGGCGGGCTTACCATGGCTTCGTACCAATCGGCACGGACGCCCGGCAGTTCAGATAGGTGCGTGATGAGGTCTGGTCAGCTAGTCTCTTCCTCATGGAAGGTCTATACATGTCCTGCGACTTTAACGTCGCAGCAGATCAAATCTATCTTGAGTCCATTTCGCTTGTAGAAGACCACCGCACAGACATTAGGTAGCGATAACTGAGCTAGGACGGCTGGAGTGGTTGTCATCTTTAATTTGTGCCTTGATTAATGAACGGCTGAAATTGGACCGTGCAACGGTAACTAAGGACGGCGAACCTTTGTCGTCAACGTAAGGTCCGGTCTTCGGTGCAAAGCTGACGTTTGCCTTGACGTTGCGTTGGGCGACGCGGATGGTTCCGCGATGGCGTCGCGTTCGGGTTGGCTAAGAGGCGGTCTCATCTTGGTCTCGGCGGCAATTGTCCTGCGCGGAATGGCAGAACGTCGGCCTGATAAGCTGGCTGTGATCGGAGCGATTGCCGCTGCTATCGCCACGATCGCCATCGGATGGGTGTTCGCCATTAGGCGCGAGCGCTAGCCGGTCGTCCGCCTGTGGGCGTCAGTGGCCGCGAAAGATGGCGATCAGAACGCATGTCGTCACGCCCGTCGCTGTTATCAAAAGCCATAGACGCCAATTTTCGCGGTTCGGCCCGCCGGTTGCGATTAAGTATTCGAGGGATGAGTTGATCAACACCGTTCAACTTTTGCCGCCGTCGGTATCAATATCTTACGGATTAGCAGGTATTCGGAAGGGAGCGCAAGCAGACGTCGGCGTACGGGATGGGCGGGGCTTCTGTTCGACCGGTACCGTTGCCCTCGTGGAATACCGATGGCGAAGGATAGATTGCCTAGCGCGACTGCCGTGATTTCGCCACGTATGGATTATCCACCGCAACACCCGAACTTTCCTATCGCCTATCGCCTATCGCTAGGGCGCGGGGTGAGGTTTTTTGGGGCCTTTAATGACTTCTTGGTGGCACGAGGCTCGGCACGGACACGCTGCCTAGACTTGCTATACTCGCGTTCTTTCCATTGCTCGGTGCCACTGTGAATGCCAACCGAACGTGGGTCTGACGCATACGAACCTAAGGCTTGGGCAGCCAAGACAGGAAAAGGGGCCATGCCAAATAGCAGGGTCGCGATTGTCGCCGTTTTCACGATGTATCACCTTCGCTCGCTGTGAAGCAGCTCCTATATCAATTAGGGTGCGAGGCAACTAGCACGAGGGTTGGTAAGCAAGCGTTTGGTCAATGACTTGGAGATTGGATCTCGGGCCAATGAGCATGTCCGCAATGTTCAAGGTCGCATAACGCACCCGATTTCGCGCGATGCTCGTTCCGCCGACGACATTCTGGAGTGACCGCATGGACCTGACCGGCATCGTGACTGCCATCGCCGACGAAATTGACGCGAAGGCGCTGGAGATCGAGGGCTCGGCCGATGCGAAGAACCTCGACGCGGAGCCGGGCGGCTTTGGCATGGCGATCGTGCCCGTCGACGGCCCCGTCGTTCAAGTGGGTGCGATCGACACCTTCCCGATCCAGAGCATCTCGAAGGTGCTAGCGCTCAACCTTGCTCTATGCGAGCGGGGGGATGCCGTATTCGAGCGGGTGGGACGCGAGCCGTCCGGCGATCCCTTTAACTCGATCGTGGATCTAGAACGAACAAGCGGCCTCCCGCGCAACCCCTTCATCAACGCCGGCGCGCTCGTCATCGCCGACATGCTGGTAGAGCAAAGCGGCGGCCCCGACTCGGTGGTCGACTTCGTCACCGAGCAACTCGACGGCAATATTGTCCCTCTCGATGACGATGTGTTGCACGAAGGCGGCGACCTCAATCGGGCAATGCTCAGCTTCATGCGCCACCACGGCAACGTCCGCTCGGACAGCGAGTCGGTAATGGACGCCTATGTGCGGCAGTGCGCGATTATGGTCGACTGCGAAGGACTGGCGAGGGCCGGTCACTTCTTAGCTCATACTCGGCTCGCCGGAAAGGACGACGCCGATCAGGTTGAGGCGAAACGCATGCGCACGGTTCTCGCGCTGATGATGACCTGCGGGCACTACGACGGCTCGGGCGACTTCGCGGTGCGGGTGGGGCTGCCGGCCAAGAGCGGCGTAGGCGGCGGCATTTTGGCGGTCGCTCCCGAGGTTGCATCCATTGCCGTATGGTCGCCAAACCTAGACCAGCACGGCAACTCGATACTTGGAATTCGCGCGCTCGAGATGCTGGCGGCGCGCACCGGTTGGTCAGTGTTTGGACCGCCGCTCGGCTCAAATGGCCGACCTTCCTAGCGCTAGAAGTTGACGCCCATCGCCTTGGGCGAACGTCCGAAGCTGGGCACGCGAGCATCGATCCCCTAGTGACCGAAATCGGGTCGTCACCCCGGCGATGCGGGGGCTGTGACCACAATGGTGGCGGGGCCATCGACGTAAGCGAATGGGGCGCCTAAGCGGCCTTCATAGCCAGCTGGGGTGCAGGATTATAGTGACAGGGTCCGCCAGGATACGACTTGCGACCGTCGCGGCGCCGGGCGCAATGCCACCGGTGATCTGGTTAGGTATCACAGTCATTCTCACGATCGTCGACGCCTTTGGCGTCGCTACGGCGTTCGGATTGGTGCTTGCGCTGGTTTTTTGGGGCGCACTGGTCGGCGTAAACATGCTCGGCTGGTCCGCTTGGCGACGATCTCTCCCGGGGAAGCGTGACAGCGCCGGCCGTATGGCGCTGGGGGCTCTCGTCCTTAACTTGCTGCTCCCGATCGAGGTGCCGCTGCTCTATCGCCTGATGGGGCGGGGAGACGCCTCAGTTGATTGGAAACCGTTCGCTTATGGTCTGCTGGTGACGGGCTTCGTCATGGTCCTGCTCCGCGCCACGCGCGCGCGGCATACGCCGGCCGGGCAGGACGACGAGGTGGCCGACACTGCTCGCTCGCCAGCGATGCCGGCAACGAGTTTCGGCATTCTCGCCCGCGCCGGCATTGATCCGGCCGACCTGCTCTCGGTTCGGGCCGAAGATCATTACTGCCGCCTCGCAGTACGCGGTGGGGGGACGTTGCTGGTCCATTATCGCTTCCGCGATGCGGTCGGCGATCTTGCCGACGTGCAAGGTGCTCAGGTCCACCGCGGGGCATGGGTCGCCGATCGCGCCGTCACGGGCAGCGAGCGCACCGGGCGGCGCTGGTCGCTGCAGCTCGTCGATGGGTCGCGCGTGCCGGTCAGCGAGACCAGCATCGCACTGTGTCGTGCACGTGGCTGGCTGGAGCGCGGTGGACTGGCGTAACGCCAAACCGGTTTCGCGAAATTTGTATCTATCCGGCGCAATCACACCTTACCGAACCGCGATCCGCCGACCATCACCGCTCCCGTATTGGGGAAAGGGGACGGGCGATGGGTGGGATATCGACAATCGGTGCGGCGCATGTTTGGATGGGAAGCGTGGCGCTGGTCAGCGCCGCCGCCGTGTTGATGTTGCGCAAGGGGACAGCGCGGCACGGGCGCGTTGGCAGAGCCTATGCCGCCGCGATCCTCGCGATCAATGGCACCGCTCTGTCGATGTACGACCTTACAGGGCGACCCAACGTCTTTCACGTCATCGCGCTCGTCAATCTCGCTACGCTGGCGATGGGACCGCTGGCGCTACGTCGGTGGCGTCGAACGCATGAACCCGGCGACCTCGTCACCCACCAGCGACGGATGGCGATGAGCTATGTCGGCGTGTGGATGGCCTTCGTCACCGAATTCCTGGTCAATCCTCTGATGGGCGTCAGCCGAATGAGCAACCCGCGCAACCACTGGCCATTGATGATCGCGCTGTACCTCGCGCTTTTCGTCACCGGTAACTGGCTGGTGCTGACGCGCCTGACCGTTACGACGGTGCGGGCATGACGCCGGGGTCATCCGCCGGTCTGCGCCTGCCGCCCGCCGACGTCGTCGCGCTGACGGCACTGGCCTGGGTCGCAGCGGCCGCGCTGCACGAGGGCGTGGGGCATGGCCTCGCCTGCACCGCGTTGGGGGGGCATCCGTCGAACTGGAGCACCTTCCACTTCGGCTGCGACCCACAAGCCATGTCGCTGTGGGGCCGGCGGATCGTCGCAGGAGCGGGAACCGCGGTCAACGTCATCCTCGCCGCGCTTGGTTGGCTCGTCTGGCGAGGGAGCGGCGTGCTGAGGGGCCGGCTTGCAGGTTGGATCGTGTTCGCGCTCAACGGATTGACCACCTTCGGCTATCTCGTCTTCTCCGCAGTCCTCGGGATCGGCGATTGGAACGGGCGCGGAGTGATGACCGGGGTGGCCGATCCTGTTCTCGCCCGTGTCGCGCCGGCGGTTATTGGCATCGCCGGTTACTATGCCGTTGTTCGCGTCGCCGCAGGAATGCTGTCGCCCATGCTCAGCGGTGCAGATGTCGCTGCGCAGGCACGGCGGTATGCAGTCATCGCGTGGATGACGACAGGGGTGATCTCGCTAGCCGCTGCGCTCGCTGCGGGCAGCGACTGGCGCTCTACGATCGGCGCGTCGATCGGGGTCGCACTCGGCGGTAATGCCGGCCTGTTGAGCATGGGTCGGTTCATTAAGCCAACGGCTGCCGCATCGACAACCACCCTTCCGCCGAATTGGCTGCTGCGCGTGGTTGCCATCCTCGGGACGGTAGCGTTTGTCGCGATCCTGGGGCCGGGGATCGCCTTGTAGCGCAACGGACTAGGAGCTTCGCCGAGTGGTCACGGGACTGCCTCCCCCTTGGACATGAACCAGTGTCTGAAGTTGAGAAGCGGGGAGGGCATTCGAATGGCCGAAATGGGCATGGCGGCCGAGGGGAGGGCGGCCGCTCCCGCCCTGCATTCCGACATTCTGCTGCGGAGCTGATCTGATACTGGAGGCGGCGTCGATCCGCAGCACGGCGACCATTATTCCCCTTGTACCGATCGGTAAATGTTTGTACCGATCGGCACAAGGCGACGTACGAGTAAGGGACATCGACCGTGCGCTCAACCGCTGTGCCAACGGTGTTTTCCCAAGTGCCGGCGCTTGCTCACGCTTTCCGTATGCCGAAAGGATCAGAGATGTCCCGTCCACCGCTCCCTCCGTTCACGCATGACTCCGCCGTCGAAAAGGTTCGCCTGGCGGAGGATGGTTGGAACACGCGTGATCCGGCGAAGGTCGCGCTCGCCTACACGCTGGATACCCGCTGGCGTAATCGGGTCGAGTTCGCGACGAACCGGGATGAGGCTCAAGCCTTTTTGACCCGCAAGTGGAACAGGGAACATGAATATCGGCTCATCAAAGAGCTCTGGGCCTTCACCGGCAACCGGATCGCCGTACGCTATGCGTATGAATACCGGGATGATGGCGGTCAGTGGTTTCGTGCCTACGGCAACGAGAATTGGCTGTTCGCCGAGGACGGCCTGATGTCGGACCGCCATGCCAGCATCAACGAGATGTTGATCGCCGGAGCGGACCGGAAGTTTCGCTGGCCGCTGGGTCGGCGTCCGGACGACCATCCGTCGCTGAGCGATCTGCACCTATGAGGCCGAAGCGCGTCCTGACGGATCGCGCACGCGCACTTCCGGCTTTGGCGGAAGCCTTCCGCGAGCACGGCTACGACGGCGCAAGCCTTACCGTGCTCTCGAAGGCGACGGGCCTTGGCAAGGGCAGCCTCTACAACTTCTTTCCCGGCGGGAAGGAGGAGATGATGGCAGCCGTGCTCGACGATATCGACCAGTGGTTCGTCGAAGCAATCTTCCGGCCATTGGAAGAGAGCACGGACCCAGCCCAGGCGATCGCGGTTATGCTCGACGTCGTCTCTACCTATTTTCTGTCCGGAAGGCGGGTCTGCGTCGTGGGCAGCCTCGGTCTGAACTCTTCTGGCGAGCTTTTTGCGAGCCGAGTTAGGCAGTATTTCGCGCGCTGGATTGTTGCTCTTGCCGGCTGCCTTGAAAAGGGCGGCGTCGCGCCTGTAACGGCAACGGATCTCGCGGAAGAGGCGGTTTCCAGCATCCAGGGAGCGATTGTTCTATCCCGCGCGCTTAACGAAGAAGCCGCGTTTCGACGCATCATCGCTCGACTTCGATCTCTGTTGATTGATGCTATCAACCACAAGGGCTGATCGATATCCCCGGCGAATGTCCGCCCCCCGATAGAAGATACTCAGCTTTCTAGCATTGTGGTAAGTGACCCACTGTAGAGAGATGAATGAACGGCAGAAAGCGGGAAGCAGCCTTGCAGCCGCGAACGGCCGTTTCATGGGTTTGTTCGCCTTTGATCGGCGGAGGGGCTGTAGGACTGCGGGGCCACCAGTGGCGCCGATCAACGAGCCTCGTAAGCCGCTACTCGAAAGCTACGGACGTTTAGATCCAGCGCCGTCTTGTCGGGAGCGGGGCAAGGCTGTCCCGCAGGCTGCACCTGCTTGGCAGGGCGGAGCCTTCCACCCTGACATTTCGGCTTGCAGGGCAAATAGAATTTGAGCGGCGTAGGCGCCGCGCTCCTCTTGGCTCAGAATACCGTCATGATCCGTATCGGCGTCGGCGAACGATCGATCTGCGCTTTCAACGGCTTCTTTGAGCGATATCCGTCCGTCATGGTCGGCATCCGCCAAGTCAAACTGTCGGCGAGCAACCCGGCTCTCGACGGATGGGGCGGGGAGGGTCCCCTTTGGGACCACCATTGAACGTGCTGTCGCGCTAAGCTCTTGAAAGGTGACGTAGCCATCGTGATTGGCGTCCATTCTCTCGTGAAGCGATTGCAGCAGATCTGTTCTGTACACGGGTTTGACCGACGGCCGCGGACATGCCGATGAATAAGGAAAGCAGGACCATATGGGATGGTGTGGGCCACCGAGAGTGACAAGATGATGACCTGTATATGGAGATTGGCGCTCACACCGGTGCCGGCAAGCCACCATCCGCTACCGCCAAAAGGCCAATCAATCGCCCGATGTAACCCTCGATGATCTGCGACTTACGATATGAACCAATGGCAGGAGCTAGAACGCCGGCGGGCCGCTCGGAACGACCGGTTCTGGTCTCTCCGTATCATGCTGCCGAGTGCCATCGCTCTCCCTGAGCTTCGCAGCGGAGAGCGATGGGCATCATTCAAGCGGTTGCGCCGCCATCAATGTTGATCGTGGTACCGGTGATATAACTTGCATCCGGTCCGGCGAGGAATGCGACCGCGCCCGCGATCTCCTCGACCTTGCCGTAGCGGCCGAGCGGGATGGCTTGCAGCACCTGCCCCGCGAACTCGCTGTCGGCGGGGTTCATGTCGGTGTCGATCGGTCCCGGCTGCACGGTGTTGACCAGGATGCTGCGCGGAGCGAGATCCTTCGCCCAGCCCCGCGCCAGCGCCGCGACCGCCGCCTTGGTAGCACTGTAAACCGTGGTCGCGGGGAAGGCCATTTCGCCCGAGATGCTGCCGATCAGGATGATCCGGCCGCCATCGCTGAGATGCGGCAGCGCGGCGCGCGTGCCGACATGCAAACCCTTCACATTGACGTCGAACTGGCGATCATAGGTCTCGTCGGTATCGTCGGTAACGATGGAAAATTCGGCCACGCCGGCATTGTGGACGAGGATGTCGATCCCGCCAAGGGCAGCGGCGGCCTCCTCGACGCCCGTGCGCTGCGATACTGGATCGGCGGCATTGGCCTGGAAGGCGAACGCCGTGCCGCCGACGCTTTCGATCTGCGCTACGGTGGCGTCTGCAGCGGCCTTGTTGCCGGCATAGGTGATCGCGACACTCGCGCCATCCGCTGCCAGTCGCTTGGCGATCGCCGCACCGATGCCGCGCGATCCGCCCGTGACTAGCGCCTTCTTGCCCTGAAGTGACATGTGCTTTCTCCAAAAGTGTCGCCGGCGATTGCGATGTCGTGCGCTACCGGCAGGCAGGAAGATGGCGTGCCGTTCCAACGGTTCAATATTCCCGAACTATTAAATTCGCGGCGGTGCTCTATATCTTCTGCATGCCCCGCTTCACCCACCCCCGGCTGGAGGACGTTCCGCTCGATCTGGCGCTGCACGCGCTGGCAGATACCAATCGGCTTGGCATGGTGGCACGGCTTGCGGAGACCGAACGGCTGAGCTGCACGGACGCCGCGCCATGCGAGACGATCCCCAAAAGCACGCTGTCGAACCACCTCAAATTGCTGCGCGCCGCGGGACTGATCGAGACGACGCAGGCTGGGCGCGAGATGATCAACACGCTGCGGCGCGACGACTTCGATAAGCGCTTTCCCGGCCTGCTCGACGCGGTCCTCGCCAACCGGCCCGCCTAATTGTCGCCAAACGCGTCAAGCTCGGTTGGCGCGGCGGATCAGCTCTTGAACGAAGCGGTCGCGGGTGGTGGAGTAGTATCTCTATCCCAGGGTTGGCTCCGGCCGGCGCTGGACAGCGGCGAACTGGAAGCGGTGCTGCGTGACTAAGCGGTTTATTCGCTGACATGGATGGGCGGCAGGTTTCGGGCAGCGAAAAGGGACGTGCGAACCGCCGGGACTGGATCCCCACCGCCGCATTGAGACTTGCTCTGGTCTGCCGGCAGTCAGGCTGTAGCGATCTCACTTCCGGCAGCAGGCGTACGCTGTAAAAGTTTCCACTTCGGCCGGACGAAGTGACACGTGTATTCGTTGGGTCTCCGTTCAAGGTAATCCTGATGTTCCGGCTCGGCCTCCCAGAAATCGCCTGCCGGGGATAGCTCGGTGACGACCTTGCCCGGCCAGAGCCCCGACGCTGGCCGGCGGCATTTTTTCTGCCGTGGTGTGCGACCGCGAATTTGAGAGCAGCTGGACGATCGACACCGCCGATGGGCAACACGCAATTGCAGTCAATCCAGTGCTCCGCTTGTTCTCGCTGGTGATGATCCGGGATGCGGCGCGTCATGGTACCGGCGTGGCGCGCTTACCCCCTGTCTCTGGTCAGCCGGGACATCACACGAGGGCGGCTGATCGTGTGGGGCGATGTCCAGAGCTCACGCATCGCGCTATGGGCGCTTTACCCCTCGCGTCGCTTGCTGAACGCCAGGGTGTCGGCATTCTTGGAGTTCCTGCGGCAATCCTTTCCGAACGGGACGGCCGAGGAACTTGCAGCCTATCTGGATGATCGGTGCTGACCTCCAGCAGCTAGCCGGTCACGACGGGTCACCTAATCGAATGACGGCTTTCGGGCGGCGCCTGCCTGGCGACGAATGGCAGGATGTGGATCGGACCAGCCAAATGCCGCCTGAAAGCGAGCACGGTAATCCATGATAGTCGTGCGACTTATTCGCTCCCGTTCGTTGGGCGGGTAAGGAGTAACATGCCGATGACCCGTCGCATTCTTATCACCGGCGCGAGCGTCGCCGGCAACACCGCTGCCTGGTGGCTGGAGCGCGCTGGCTTCGGCGTCACTGTGTTCGAGGGCACGCCCGGGTTGCGCACTGGCGGCCAAAACATCGACGTGCGCGGTGTCGGCTGCGAGGTGTTGCGCCACATGGCGCTGGAGCAGGCGGCTTTGGACCTTAGTATGGGCGAAGAGGGCACTGCCTGGGTAAATAAGAACGGCAAGATCACGGCGGAGTTTCTAACCAACGATACGGTTGCCGACGGTCCTACCGCGGAGGTGGAGATCCTGCGTGGCGATCTCGACCGGCTGCTCTACGAACCGGCACGCGAGGGCGCGCCCTACCGGTTCCGGCCGCACCTGCAGCGATGGCTGGCCCGGCGTGAGGCGCGGGCATGAGGCCGCGTCCAGATCCGGTCGCGTCCGGTCAGGAAAGCGTGTGGCGCTATCCCCGACCCGCCATCGCCGAGCCCAGCGATCGGCACATCCGCATCGAACATCACGGCGTCCTCGTCGCGGACACCCATGCAGCCGTCCGGACGCGGGAAACCAGCCATCCGCCTACCTGGTATCTGCCGCCGGTCGATCTGACGCTCGGCCTCCTGCGACGGTCGGAGCGACAATCGTTCTGCGAGTGGAAGGGCCATGCGGTCTACTGGCACCTGATGATCGGCGGCGAGCTCTTGCGCGACGTGGCGTGGAGCTATCCCGATCCGACGCCGGGCTTCGCCGTGATGCGCGACCATGTCGCCTTCTACGCCGGTCCGCTCGATCACTGCACGGTGGGCGGCGAACAGGTCCGTCCCCAGCCGGGCGGCTTCTACGGCGGGTGGATCACGTCCGACCTCGCCGGGCCGTTCAAGGGCGCGCCGGGCAGCATGGGATGGTGACGCCCCCTCTGCCCCCCGGCCTTCACGACTGGTGGGAGGCACCGCGCGTGCGGGCGTTGAACGAGCGCGTAGGGAAGCCTGACGGCCGCTACGTTCTCTGCTGGCTCCAGCAGGCGCTGCGCGCGCGCGATAATCCCGTGATCGATGCGAGCATCCGTCTCGGTAACGCACTTGGGCTCCCGGTGCTGGTCTATCATGGCGTACGCGAGGATTATCCTTACGCCTCCGACCGGCTGCATCGCTTCATCCTGGGAGCCAGCCGCGATTTGGGGACCGAGTGCCGCGACCGCGGCCTCGCCTGCGTTCAGCACATCGACAGGGCCGGCCACCGGGAAAAAGGCCTCGTCCATCGCCTCGGGGCCGAGGCGGCGGCGATCGTGCTGGAGGATCAGCCGACCTTCGTCGCGCGCTGGCAGGCCGGGCGGGTCGCAATCCGCACCGCCGTGCCCGTCTACGCGGTCGATGCCGCCTGCCTGGTGCCACCGGCGGTGCTGGGTGACGGCATCGGCGGCCGGTCGGCCTTTCTGCGCCGCCACGAGCCCGAGCGTGACGGCTGGATGGAAACGCAAGACGTGGCGCCGCAGCTGCCGGTCTATAAGGGACCGGTGCCGTTCGTCCCGGATGCTTTGGACGCATGCGATCTCGACGGCCTGGTCGCCGGGCTCGCGATCGATCACACGCTGCCGGTCAGCGCCATGCATCCGGCCGGGCGGGGTGCGGCGGCCGACCGGCTGCGTCGCCTGACAACTCAGGTGCTACCCGGCTACGCCTCGACCCGCAACGACGCCACCCGGCCCGACGGCGCGAGCGGGCTGTCGCCCTATCTGCACTTTGGCGTGCTCGGTCCTAGAGAGGTGATGGCCGCCGTCGCTGCCGCTGACGCAGGCAGCCAACACAAGCGCAAATTTGCCGATGAGCTGCTCGGCTGGCGCGAATGGTTCCACTTCCAGGCGCGGGCGCTCGCCGCACCGGAACGCTACGATCGCATACCAGCATGGGCGTTGCAGACGCTCTCAGCTCATGCCGGAGATCCAAGGCCCGAGCTGGAGACGCTGGAGGCGCTGCTTCATGGCGAGACGCGCGACGAAACTTGGAACGCCTGCCAGAGGCAGTTTCTGGCCGACGGGTGGATGCACAACAACTTGCGGATGTACTGGGGCAAGCGCCTCCTGGCGATGACGCCCAGTCCCGAGGCGGCATGGGCGACCGCCTGCTATCTCAACGATCGACTGAGCCTCGATGGTCGCGATCCGTCGACGTACGGCAATATCGCCGCCATGTTCGCCAGCTCCCCATCAGACCGCGAGCGGCCGATCTACGGCCGCGTCGCGACCCGCGGCGACGGTTCTACCCGCCGCAGGGCGGGCGGCGATGCATGGCTATCGGCCGCCGCGTCAAGGCCTGTCCCGCAGGTATCGACTCCCGTGGAGGTGCCCGTCGATCCGTATCTCACCGGCGAGCCGACGATCTAAAGCATAGTGGAATCGGTCTTTAGGGCGTGCGATTTTGCTTTAAGGTCGCTGCGGCGACAGGTTCTCACGCATGTCGGAGGGCCTGTGGCCGACCACCTGACGGGCAGCACGTTCAGTTCGGTTGGTTACCCTCTTCACGCTGCTTGGCGGCGCGCTCCGTCAGCGTTTTCAACGTCTCGTCGAAGCGGCCATCGCGTTCGGCCTGACGCAGGAACTGGACCTCGTCGACAAGGATTTCGGCTGGCGTAGGTTGCTGGGCGAATTGCATGGCGACAGCATCGGCGAACGCGTCGAGCGGCATGTAGCCTGGTCGGTTCGCCTGGCCTGGCGTGAGGTCGGTCTGCACGCCCGGCGGGGCCAGCTCGATCACCTCGATCTTGCCCGCCAACTGGGTCCGGAGCGAGACTGAGTAGGAGTGGATAGCTGCCTTGGTCGCCGAGTAGGTCGGCGCCGCCACCAGCGGCACATATGCAAGGCCCGAGGTGACCGTGACGATCGCGGCATCGGGTTGACCCATAAGATGGTCGATCAGCGCGTTCGTCAGCCGGATCGTGCCGAGTATGTTGATCGCCAGCGTCGCTTCGGCGTCGGCCAGGTCGCGCCGACCCGTCAGATCCTCAAACTTCATGATGCCGGCATTGTTGAACAGCACGTTCAGCGCCGGAAAGTCGGCAACGACCTGCTTGGCGAAATCGTCGACTTGCGCAGCGTCTTCGACATCCAGCGTTATTGTATGGATGCGATCACGCCCATCTGCCGCCCGCTGAAGCGCCTCTTGGCGTCGCCCGGCGATTATGACCGTGTCACCGCGATCATGGAAGCGGTGCGCCAGCGCTTCGCCAATACCGCTTCCTCCACCCGTCATCAGGATTGTGTTGCCGCTAATCTTCATGGTTGGTCGCTCCGCATCGGGGAAAGGTCGTCGGCTCAGAATGATCGCCGCACCGGATCGTTCATTGATGCCTGAGCCGGCGCGTCGACATACCTGAACGAGCGACCGAGTTCGGTAGAGCCTCAACCTGTCCTGAATGACTGCAACTGGGCGAAAGCGGAAGCGATACCCACCAATCGCCCGTGACAGCATAATGGACGGGTGTCCGAAGATGGTGAGCGCACAAATTGGTTTGGCAGTCGGCTTCCGGGTTCGAACGGCTATGGCCTGCCGAATACCGCTATCATCGATGCCTGCCGTCGATCTATGCGCCAATGAGGTCGGTGGATGCCGTAAATGTGCAAGAATATCCCGGAATGCTATCGACGGCCGGCCGGGTACGTCGTGCTGAATGGCCGCTCGAAGCGCAAGCGAGACAGCAATCGCTATGCCGGCACTATGAAGAAATCTAAAATCAATCTCGAGATGCTACGTCGCGCGCGATAGCTGAACTGCCACAACAAGGATTGTGGCATGCCTGCTCCACATCGTCAGCAACCCGTCGATCTTGGTCTCCGTGCTGTCGGCGCACTTCTCTGTTGCATCGCCTACGTTGCGATCGCGCATCTCACAGCCATGCACATCCGGCCTCGATCGGCAGGAGCGCTCGCCTACGGCCTGGCCACGGCCGGCTTTTTGGGTGCGAGTGCGGGCAGCGCCATGACCGTTCTCGGTCGTCATCTCTTCGATGCAATCGAGGTGAGCCAGCGGTGGCAGCACCGGCCTCAAGCCATAACGCAATCGTATCTTCAACCGGAGTTTGCAACTGCGATGGACAGGTCGGATGTCGAGATGCTGGTCGTCGGTATGGATGCCGACGGCGACTGGACGGTGCGAGGCGGCGATAGGCGGCTGGTCGGACGTTTTCCCACAAGACAAGCGGCCCAGCATTACGCGCGCGACCAGCGGCGGCAGCGTCAGGCCATTTCAATCGCGTCGTCATCGGGCCATCCTCGCCGGCTTGAGAGGCGTCTCAGACTGCCAAGCGTGCAGCGGTCCAACAGATATGCCGGCAATGCGTGACATGGGCCACCGCCTCTGCGGTCTCGCCACGTTCTTGTTGGGGTGTCTCGGATTGCTGCTCGTCATCCACGGTAGGGCGCTGTTCAGGCGTAGAGATCGGTCAGCGGGTTTAGCAGGATGCGCGCCATATCCCAGCTTCCGCTCGAGACTGATAGCGCCGATCACACCAGCCGGGCGCGCCTACGATACGCGATATGGTGCCTTGGTGATGAAGACGCGGTACGCGGCGGCTTCAGGGCAGGCATCGGCCGGCCGGCACGCCAGCGAAGGGACGGGTTGCCCGCGACATCAAAGCGCTGTCACCATCCGGCCGCGGCGTTAAACGACATCAATGCCTGTCATTGCTGCCTATCTATACCGGCATGGCCGCCGGGTACGCGAGATTGCCATCGACGAGCGCGTGGACTGCCCAATCGATCGGTCTGAGTTCGTCTGGATCGGGCTGACCGATCCGTGCGCGCAGGAGGTGGATCAGCTTCGGCAGCTCTACGGTCTCCATCCTCTTGCGGTGGAGGATTCGCTGAAGGACGGGCAGCTGCCCAAGGTCGACGTCTACGGCGACCAGCTCTTCGCCATCGGCCGCACGGCCTATCTCGACGGCGGACATATCGTCTATGGCCAGACCGCCGTCTTTTTGGGGCATAGCCACATCATCACCGTGCGGCAGGGCTCGGTCCGCTCGCACAAGCCGCTGCGAGCGCATCTCGAAGCATCGCCCGATCTGCTCGGCCAGGGCTGCGACTACGTTCTGCACGCGATCCTCGATTTCATCGTCGACGGCTATCTGCCGTTGGTGACGGCGCTCGAAGACGAGGTCGCCGCGATGGAGCAGCGGATGCTCGACACGTTCCTCGACCGCGCCGAGATCGCGCGCATTTTCGCGCTGCGGCGCGAGCTGATGCGCTTCGACCGTATCCTGGTGCCGATGGAGGAGGTCGCCCGCAAGCTCGCCAAGAACGACCTGCCGTGCATCGATGGGGAAGCGCGCCATTATTTCCGCGATGTGCTCGACCATGTCCGCCGGGTCGAAGCGATGGCCAGCGGCTTGCGCGAAGTCCTGACGTCGGTGTTCGAGTTCAGCAACCTGATCGAGCAACAGCGCACCGGCACGATTACACGCCAGCTCGCCGCCTGGGCGGCAATCCTCGCGGTGCCGACCGCCATCGCCGGCATCTATGGCATGAACTTCGAGCATATGCCTGAACTGCATAGTCCCTACGGTTATCCGGTGACGTTGGGCGTCATCCTGACCGTCTGCGTGTCGCTATACTGGCAATTCAGGAAGGCACGCTGGCTCTAGCCGACGGCTGGAATGCGACGAACCGTTTGCAATGCTATGCGCGCGCTATGCCGTCTCCGCAAATCGACCTCGAATGGCTATGCGCGGCTGCGTAGCTATGCCGGGCGGGCGCAGGACGCCCGATCATAGAGGCAATCGAGGCGACATGTCGTCTGAACCCATTGCGGAGCCCGACGAACGCGGGCTCGTCATCTACGTCGGTCAAGATGTGGCGGGTCACTGGCTGGTGCAGGACAATTGCAGGAAGCTGGAGGGCCGTTTCGTCTCCCGGAGTGCGGCGCTGAGTTTCGCACATGCCGAACGCGACATCTATCATGCACGCCTTGAGCTGAGCGCGCTGCCCATGGTGCCGCTCATCCCCTTCGGTCCCGTCGCAGCCGAAGGGCATATGCCCCTTCGCGCCGCCTGACAGGATCCGAACATGACACCCGAGATGACGGTCGGCACGATGCCGACGTGTATCCGCGCGTATCGTCGCGCCTCCCAGGCACCCGGCTGCCGAACCGCTCGCGCCGACCGACGTTGGCCGCAGATCGCTGCAGCCCTCGGAGAACTGCGGGAGCGCGGTCGCCATGCGGTGCGTATCTTCGATGCCCAGTGCGCCTGCGGTACGCTTCTTATCGTGGCGGCGCGGCACGCTCACGCCATGGGCTTCACGGGCATCGAGGCACGCGGGATCGACCACTCGCCGGCGCGCATCGGGCGGGCGCGGGTGGCGGCCAACCGTCTGTGTGATCCGGCGATAGGCTTTCGCTTCGAGGTCGCCGATACGGTGGAGGCGCTCGCCGAAGAGGCCGACTTCCCGGCGGATATCGTTTTATGGCACGACCAATCATCAGGCGGTTTGCAAGCGGGCATCCGCGAGGCGGTGGCTGCTGCAGGCGACCTCATCATCGGTGATCCGGCGCCTGGTACGTTCGTGAAGGCGGCGGCATGACTCGTCGCGACCTGCAATGGAAGGCGGTTGGCTTCGTCCTGACGACAGGCTCCTGTGCGATGTCGCTCGCGCTCGACGGTTCGCCGCTCATGATTGGCTTCTTCTTCCTGGCCTTCGTCGGCATGCCGCTGATGATCCACGGCAAGCGGGTGGGCCAGGCACTCCGTGCCGAGCGACGTGGGCATTATCACACCGCCGACGTGCTGCACGCCGCCCGACTTCGCCGACGCCTCAAGCGTGACGGCGATTCCGACTTATGATCCTCGCGGAGCAGATCGCCGTCGTTGCGCAGGAAATCAGCATCGTCCGCCGGATACAGTTCGAGCTTCAACCGCCCTCTGGCGCAATGAAGGCCCTCGACCCGGACCGTGACGAACGGCCCCGCGCCGGCGACGCAACGGCCATCGCCCGGCAGCGCTGCCGAGGCAGGTTGAACCGCGCAACCCGTGCCGATGAGCGCCGCAAGACGACAGAGCGTGATCGCGAGCCGGGCCGGTCGGGCGGGATAGCCGGCAAGCATGCTCATAGCTGGTGCACCATGCGAAGCCCGGCGCGGGGCCGCCACGCGCTGTCCTCGTCGCGTGCCGCCCCGAGGCCGAACTGCAGTTGAATCCGCCGGCTCAGGCCCTGTTGCAGCTGCGGCATCACCAGCGTCGAACGCGCGCGGCCGATCCTCAGGTTGACCTCGACCCCCGCGGTACTCGCGGCGGCGATATCGTAGAAACTGGTATGGTTGATCAGCAACGCGCGGGTCTCGGCGCCTGCCGCGCCGACATCGCCGATGCCGACCATCGTAAGCGTGCTGGTCCTGCGTCCGAACCGATTGCCGACCACGTACAGCACCGAACTCTGGAAGCGACGATGCTCGCGGTTCCACAGGCCGAGATATTGGACGCCGTGGATGCCGCGGCCCCGATTGAACTGGCCGAACGTCCCTTGCAGGCCGAGCTTATAGTCGGTGACGTGGCGATCCTCGAACGGCAGCTCGAGCTCGATCGCCATATTATCGGTAAAGGCATATTCGATTTCGGGCGCCCATTCGACCGTCCGATGCGGACCGGACAGGCTGCGCTGCGCCAAGGCGTTGACCTCCAGTTCGCCGCGCCGGGCGCCGAGCGGGCGAACGAGGTCGAAGACCATCGGCTCGGCGATCACCGGCGCGTCCTGTGCTTCGGCATCGGCGGGGAAAGCCGCGAGCAGCAGGAGACCGAACCACAGCCGGGTCATCGCGTCGCCCCGCGCGCAAGCAATTCGGTAAAGGCGTCCCATACCATGGCGGAGGCGCGATCCCAGCTATAGCCGGCGCTTGCCTCGCGCGCCCGCCGGCCGATCGCTCGGCGCCGCTCGGGAAACATGACGAGACGGGCGAGCGCTTCGGTCGCGGCATCGAGATCGCCCGCCGGATAAAGGAGACCGCCGCCGTGATCGAGCAAGGCCGCGGCGCTCGGCGCATCGACGCTGACGGTCGGTAGGCCGCTCGCCATGGCTTCCAGCGTGACGTTGCCGAACGCCTCGGTGACGCTTGGATTGAAGAAAATATCGGCGCTGGCGACAGCGCGGCCGAGCGCGGCGCCGTCAAGATGGCCGGTCAGTCGCGCGGCCGGCAGCCGCTGCCGCAGCCATTCGCGCTCCGGTCCATCGCCGATGACGAGCGGTTTGACCGCGACGCCGGCACCGGCCAGCCGGTCGATGACCTCGACATAGTCCGCCAGCCCCTTTTCCCGGACGAGGCGGCCGAAGAACAGGACGGCACAGTCGTCGCCGGTGATATCGTTGACGCGCCGCCACGATAGGTCACGGCGGGCGGGATCGAATTGATGACGGTCGACGCCGCGGCTCCACAGTCGCGCCACCTCGCCGAGACCTTCGGCGGCGAATTCGTCAAGGATCGGGTAGGTCGGCACAAGAATGCAATCGCACTTGCGATAGAAGCGCCGGAGATGGCGTTCGATCGCCGGACGGACGAGGCCTGCACCATAAAATCGGGCGTAGGTTTCGAACCGGGTGTGCAGGCTGGCGACGAGTGGCACGTGCAGTGCGCGCGCGAGGCGCTGCGCGGCGAGCCCTGTCCAGTCGGGCGCCGAAACGTGGATCAGGTCCGGTTTGAAGCTGTGGATGTCGCTTCGCAGCCGGGAGGACAGGCCAAGGCCGAGGCGATAGTCGCCGCGTCCGGGAAGACGGATCGATGGCACGGAGACCAGTGTGCCGCTAGGCGCGAAGGCGGGATCGGGGGCGGTGGGTGAATAGACGCGAACGTGTGCGCCTCGCTGTTCAAGGTCTTCGACAAGCCGGTTGAGCGCGCGATTGGCGCCGTCGCGGACATAATTGTAATTGCCCGAGAACAGCGCGATGCGGATGGCGGGCCGGGTCTGCGCGCCGGGCATCGGATCAAGCGGAATCGGACGCGCGCGGGTGGCGGCGATCGCCATTGTCGAAAACTCCATCTCGAGAGCGAGGGATCGGCCGTCGCCGCAGCGATGGCGGCGCGGGTGCTGGAGATCGGCTAAATCCGCTGGATTACGTGAACCTTACGTCGCGCCGGCGAAGACAGGGCGGGGCAACTGGGCTAGCCGGAGCAACGATGCGCTTGTTGATCATCGAAGACAGTGCCGATCTGGTGCGGATGCTGCGCCGCGTGTTCGAGGGCGCGGGGCTCGCACTCGATCATGCCGGCACCGCGGAGGACGGCCTGCTGATGCTCGATGTCGGTCATTATGCCGCGGTCATCCTCGACATCGGCCTGCCCGATCGCGACGGGCGCGAGGTGGCGCGGGCGATGCGGATGCGCGACGATCCGACCCCGGTCCTCCTGCTGACCGCGCACGGCAGCGTCGCCGATCGCGTGTCCGGCTTCAATGCCGGTGGCGACGACTATCTCGTCAAGCCGTTCGCGCCGGAGGAACTGGTCGCACGCGTCCAGGCGCTGCTGCGGCGGAGCGGGATGGTCGCGCATCGCGAGATCGTCTGCGGCAATATCGTTTTCGACCCGGCATCACGCGACGTCCGCATCGCCGGCGTCGTGACGGTGCTGTCGGCGCGCGAGCTCAGCGTGCTGGAAGCGCTCATTCACCGGCACGACCGCGTCGTCGCCAAGAGCCAGCTCGAAGCGCAATTGTTCGGCATGGGCGACGAACTCGGCTCGAACGCGCTCGAAGTGTATGTCCACCGCCTGCGCCGCCGGTTGGCCGAGGCGGCGGCGAGCGCGCAGATCGTCACGGTCCGCGGAGTTGGCTATATGCTGGTCGCATCGGCGTGAGGATCGTCGACCCCCGCTCGCTGCTGTCGCGCATCCTGTTGTGGCACGGGGTGGCGGTGATCGTCACCGCGCTCGCCGTATCGCTCGGCGTCTACCTGTTTCTCGAAGCCACCGCGGACCATCTCGAACGGCAGACCTTAAGCTCGCAGGCGATGGCGGTGCAGCGCGCGCTCGTTATCGACGGCACCGGCAGGCCGGGCATCGCGATACCGCGCGATGCGGTCGCGCCCGGCACGGCGGCGGGGATGAGCTATGTCGTGGTCGATCGTAGCGGCCGCGCGCTGCTGGCCTCGTCCCCCGCGCCGCCGATCATGTTCCGCCACATACCGCGCAAGGCGGAGGCCGCCTATTTCTCCCGACGCTCGCGTCACAGCGTCTATTCGGGGTTGAGCGTACCGGTCGTCGTGAGGGGGCGGTCGATGTGGCTGGTAGCGACGCAAAATCTCGACCATCCCGCCAATATCGTCGATGATATCGTGCGACAGTTCCTGTTCTATGGCGTGCTGATCGTGCTGCCGCTGTTGCTGATCCTGCTCGCAATCGACGCGCTGATCGTGCGGCAGGCACTGCGCCCGGTACGCCGCGCCTCGGCACTGGTTCGCACCATCGCGCCGACGCGGCTCGACGTGCGGCTGACCGATCCGCGCCTCCCGCTCGAGGTCCGCCCGCTCGCCGAGGCGGTCAACGTTGCGCTCGACCGTCTGACCGACAGCCTGCGGATGCAGCGCGATTTCACCGCCGACGCGGCGCATGAGCTGCGCACGCCGATCACCGTCGCGCGCGTCCGCGCCGGTGAAATCGCCGATGCGGCGCTGCGCGATGCATTGATCGGCGATCTCGACTCGCTGACACGGACCGTCGGCTATCTACTCGATATCGCCGAGATGGAATCGTTCGATACACTGCCGCTGGAAAGGGTGGACCTGTCGCAACTCGCACGGGAGAGCATCGCCGGAATTGCACCTTTGGTCTTTCGCGGCGGCAAGTCGATCGCGTTGCACGATGCCGACGAGCCGGTCGTCATCCTCGCGCAGCCGCAATTCATCGCCCGCGCCCTGGGGGCGCTGCTCGAAAATGCGGTCAAGCATACGCCTGCGGGCACGCGGATCGATGTCCGCCTCGGTCCCACCAGCCTCTCCGTCACCGACGACGGTCCCGGTATTCCGCAGGCCGAACAGGATGAAGTCTTTCGGCGATTTTGGCGACGTGATCGCACCTCGGCGGTGGGCGCCGGACTTGGATTGGCGATCGTGCAGCGCGTCGCGGAAATCCACGGCGGCAGGGTCGTTCTGGACTCGCAGCCAGGGCAGACACGATTCACGATCCAATTCAAGAAACAGGCGTGATATGTGCGCCCAGGCCGCTTCGCGACAGTGCGACAATGCTCACGAAAGGCGCGACACCATCAGCCGCAACGACGCCGCATCACTCCCAGCAACCTGCAACAGATACCGTCCTGGTTGCAGATCGAAGTCGACCATCTTGCGAACTGTCGAGCAGGCAGGACCATGGCCATGGGCAACCGATGTGGCCGGCGTGGTCCCGCGCAGAACGTCGATCCAGGCAGCGGCCCCGAGGGCTATGCGGTAGCGACCGGCGGTCGGCACCACGAACGCAAAGATCCCGCCGTTACTAGTCGAGCCACCGGGCTTCCCCGGACGAATGGCAAAAGTAATTTTCGACATCGGCAGCAGCGTCGCGGTTATACCAGTGCCGAGCGTCAGCGCCGGTGCTGCCTCGCCACGTGCGGCCGCTTTTGCTGGCTGCGCTTGCGCCCATCCTCCCATACCTGCCGGCAACGCTGTGGGACCCCCGGTACAGGGTGTGGTCTGCATCGGCATGGCCATCGACTGTGGTGTGGCGAGCAGGAGGGCGAGAGCGAGCGGCATGGCGTCTTCTCCGTTGGGCGATGGCGATGCATACGAGCGAGCTTAGTATCTGACCAGATACGGTCTCTTCGTTCGCAAGGTTCGTCAAGCACGCTTGACGTAAAGCATGCTTGCCATGTAAAGCGTCCTTCACAGCGATTCGAAGGAGCTTCGTAATGCCTGAGGTCAGTCGGCAGAGCGACAACGCAATCGAGACCGGGCGCTACGACCCCTCGCTCCCGCCCGCCTTCCGCATCGCCGAACTCTTCGCGCTTCCCATCGAAACCATCTTCATCAGCCCGTCGAAGGAGTAGATCCATGAACCGCATATTCGGCCTTCGCCTTGCCGCCGTCGCCTTCACGCTCGGCGTCGTCCTCCAGCCATCGCCAAGCCATGCCTCGCCCGCTGCACCCGCTCGATCGTCCGAGGTCCGGATGGACCACATCTCCATCGTCGCGACCGGCAGGGGCAGCCCGGTGATCCTGATCCCGGGCCTGTCCTCCCCACGCGCCGTCTGGGACGGCGTCGTGCCGGGGCTCGCGAAGAGCCACCGCGTCTTCGTCGTCCAAGTCAACGGCTTCGGTGGCGACGCGCCGGGCGCGAACCTGACACCGGGGGTGCTCGACGGAATCGTCGCCGACCTCCACGCCTTCATCGCCAAAGAGAAGATCGCCGGCGCCGCAGTGGTCGGGCATTCGATGGGCGGGCTCGCCGCAATGATGCTGGCCAAAGCGCATCCGACCGACGCGGGTAAGCTGATGATCGTCGATTCGCTGCCGTTCATCGGCACGCTCTACTCCCCCGCCGCGACCACCACGCTGATCGAGCCGCAGGCGCGCGCCATGCGCGAAGCGCAGGTCGCGAGCTACGGCAAGCCTGTGAACGAGGCGGCGGCGGCCGCGATCGCCGACCGGCTCGCCGCCAAGCCGGAATCGCGCGCCAAGATTGCCGCCTGGGCCAAGGCCGCCGACCCACGTGTGTCTGGACAGGCGATGTACGAGGATCTGACCACCGACCTTCGTCCCGTCATGAAGGACATTACGGCGCCGATCACGATGGTCTATCCATGGGGCGCCGGCGGGCAGACCAAGCCTTTGGCCGAAGCAATGTACAAGGGCGCTTACGCCGATGCGCCACAGGTGACCTTCATCGACATTGGCGACGCTGCGCACTTCGTGATGCTCGACCAGCCCGCCGCGTTTCAGGCGGCGGTGACGGCGTTCGCGAACGCCAGATAGGCTGCCGACGTATACGGATCGATCATGGACGTCGATGAAATACCCTACGGCGATCGACAGGGCGGGGTTCGCCACCCCGCGGGCAACATCTGGAGGGTGTCGCAGTGGAAGACCGCTGACCCGTATTTCTGACTACCGCCCCCGCTTCTGGCGCGTTCGATCGATATTCCACGGTATTGCTCTCATCGCAGGTGCTACGCCGGCGGTGATGGGCATCTCGTCAGCTTATATATTGCTCCTTGAGCGAACAAGCGAGGTCGAGGCCCATTTATGAGACGCGACCTCGCCCCGGATGCGTGAGCGGTCAGATCTATGAGAGCTGCCGCTGCGTAGTTTCGTAGGCTTAAGGAAGAGGTGTGCCAGGTGGAGCGATAAATCCTCCGGCCATACGGCCATTCGCGTCGAGAACCGCGGACATCAACACGCCACCATTGGCAAATACAAGATCGTAAACGTCATCCCCCATCTTGCCCTTGCCCCGATAGGTAATCGACTTGAGCTCCCCCATGGATTTGAACATGGGGTGTGACATCGGCATATCTCGGCGCACCAGATCACCGAATTTGGGGGCAAGCCTGTCGTAGTCCGGCGAGCCGCTTGCCAAGCCGGCGACCAGGCGTCTTAGCGCAGCCTCGGTGCCCGGTGATGGCGTCGTCGAAGAAGGAATGCGGTTGCCCGGTTGCAATATGCCGCCGGCCATTCTGCCCTCCGCATCGAGTGCGGCCGACATCAAGACCTCGCCATTGTTGAAAACGAGATTGTAGACGTCATCGTTCTTCATGCCGCGCGAGCGAAACGTTACAGATTTCAGCTCGCCGAGAGCCTGGAACATGGGGCGTGTCATGGGAAGATCTCGGCGAACAACCGCGGCGAACTCGGGCGACAGTTTCTCGTAATTGGGTGAGCCACTCGCGAGACCGGCGACAAGCTGCCGGAGCGCATCTTCAGTGCCTGGTAGTGGCGTTGCGGTTGTTGATACTGCAGACGGCGCATCGCCGGCACCGGGCTGAAGTGCCTGTTGGCCGGCATGGCCAGATGCTTGAAGCCAGACGAGAAGGGCGGCTGCCGCGACTAGGATCATAAGGATCGCTCCCGGAGTGATGTAGATGGAGTGGCGCCGCTCCCCCCGCGTGCTCGACGGGGGAGAGAAGGCGGCGGGAACCTCCTCCACGATCGCAGTGGCTCGGGACAGGCCAGACGTTTCGGGTACCAAGCGGTTGGACGCGTCGTCCGCGGCCACCAGCCTGGCCGCCTCGAGCGAGGACGACAGGCCCAGCTTGGCACGCGCCATCTTCAGGCGCTTTTCGACAGCGTGAGGAGAGACACCCAGATCGATCGCCATTTCCTTAGCTGTCTGATGGGCCAGACAACGCCTCAAACACTCCCGCTCGCCGTCCGTCAGGCGCCGGATCGCAGCCCGCATGTTGTCGTCTATCTCGTCTGTCTTCATGCAGCTTATGGTAGCGCCTATGGGCGAAGTACCAACTCTGGCATTCTGGTACCGCTCTAGTACTCTGACAGGGTACCAGTCTGTTCCGGCGGCATGCGGAGATCGCCGAAGAGGCCATGGTCGGGCTCGCCTGCGGGCGCTGACGAATTTCGGGGATCGGTGGGCCATGAACCACCGGTGAGCGACCAAACACAGGTCACGGTGGCATAGGGGGCGATAGACGATCGCCGACTCGCCAGCTGCGTCGTGTCGTGATCGAGAGAGCCAATAGTAATTTCGGCCGAATTCCGGACCGTAATGGCAGTTTGTCCGTTCAGCGCTCCTCATCCGCTACCGCTTGCTGGACATCACCGACCATGCCTGACCATTCCGCATCGCCCATATTGCAGCCCGTCGAGATCGGCGACTTGTCGCTGCGCAACCGCATCGTCATGGCGCCGTTGACGCGCAGCCGTTCCGACGACGACGGGATCCCGCCCGCATTCGCCGCCGACTATTACGCGCAGCGTGCTGACGCCGGGATCATCATAAGCGAGGCGACCAACGTCTCGCCGCAGGCGGTCGGCTATGCGCTGACACCGGGGATCTGGAACGACGAGCAAATCGAGGCATGGCGCCCGATCGTGCAGGCTGTCCATGATCGCGGTGGCGTGATCTTCCTTCAGCTGTGGCACACCGGGCGCATCTCCCATCCGGACTTGCAGGGTGGGGAACTGCCGGTTGCGCCGTCGGCGATCAAGCCGGTCGGCCAGGCGTTCACCAAGGACGGGATGAAGGACCACGTCACGCCACGCGCGCTCGAGACCGACGAGATCCCAGGCATCGTCGAGGACTACCGCCGCGCCGCCAGCAACGCCAAGGCGGCTGGCTTCGACGGGGTCGAGGTCCATTCGGCGAACAACTATCTGCTTGAACAGTTCGTCCGCGACAGCACCAACCAGCGCACCGACCGCTATGGCGGATCGATCGAGAACCGTCTGCGCTTCCCGCTTGAAGTCGTTGACGCGGTGGTCGGCGTGTGGGGCGCGGGGCGTGTCGGCATCCGGCTGTCGCCGGCGACGACGATGCCTGGCGAGACGCCGCTCGACAGCACCGTAATGGAAACCTTCGGCACCTATGTCGATGCGCTGTCGCAGCGCGGGCTGCTCTATGTCCACGACATTGAGGGCGTAACGCAGCAGACGCGTGACGCGGACGGCGTCGATTTCGCCGCGCTGCGCAAGCGCTTCGACGGGACGTACATCGCGAACAACCAGTACACGCTGGCGCTGGCCGAGGAGGTTCTGGCGCGGGGCGATGCCGACCTGTTCAGCATGGGGCGACCGTTCATTGCCAATCCCGACCTCGTTGATCGCCTGCGCACCGGCGCGCCGCTCGCGGAGGCGCCGAAGGACTATTGGTATGGCGGCGGCTCGGTCGGCTATTCCGACTGGCCGACGATGCGCGGCGAACGGGATCGCGGCTGAACCGATCCCACTTCTGAAGCCGCTGTAGGATCGAGCCCATTCGAAGGCTCGATCGTCGGCGGGGATTTTGGAGGTTGAAGTGCGAAATCGTGGCTGCGGCGGCAGTTTACGCTTGATTGGTCGCGAAAACGGCGTTCGCGCCGACCCGGCAGACGCTGACGCTGGCTTCTCGAAACCACCCTCGGCGTGAACCGGCCCATGCCGAGGACCTGCCGGTCGGCGTATCCCCGATACCCCGCAAGGCGGCGCCGGCAAGTCCCGCACCGCGGCCGACGGCCATGGTCGTCGGGGCGATCCCGAAGGTAGCGACACAGCTTTCGATCCGCTGCCCGGAGAAGGGGCTACCACCTTGAAGGTCGAAGACCGTATCGGCGACGGCCTTCGCCTCGCAACTGTTCCAGCCGTTGTCGATCAGGTGCTCGTGATCATCGAGGGACCATTTCGCATCGACGCCACGCTTCGACAGAAAGGTCCACGCCTCGGCATAGCGAGAGTTGAGGCTGGCATGATCGATGGCGGGGCTACTGCTGGCGACCTGATCATCAAGAATACGCTGCAACTGCCAGCGCAGCGCGTCGCTGAACACCTTCTTAAGCTGATCGGGGTTCACCCCCGACGACAACTGACCGTAACCCATGCGCAATGCTTCCGCCGCAGAACCGAGACGCAAGGCAATGACCCGCGCGTCTGCGAAGCTCATTGCGCCCAACGGTAACGCCAGCGTTAACCGCACGCCCGCGACCGTCATTTTCCTCCGCCACCAATAGCGACTGCCGCGCAGCGCCACGCTCGAAAAGCCCATTCCGCCACCTCAAGGGGTACAGTCGGGGGTACAACCGTCCCTAATCGCCGTCGTTAAGACGCGAAACCTAAGGCTTGTAAGCGGATGTTCGGCGAGACGGGATTCCTGACCTGCTTTTGCCACGCGCTAACCAATTGATTCTACGTCGTCACACAACCCGTCTGTCAGCGAGTTCCACAGTGACTGGTACAATAGGGGGACAGGTAGACAAGCGCTCGAACGCCACGCATCAGGTCCTCAACGGTTGCCCGCTTGCGCCACTTTGCAACCGTCCTATGAGATGAGCCCCCAGCTCCCGGCTCGGCGTCGCGAGCAAAGCTTGTAATCGCTGTGTTGCTGCTCGGACGGCGTGCGTGGTCGTGACGCACCCATGACGTACTTGTCTCATATGGTTTCCTTTCATTCGGGCGAATGATCGCACCGTCAAAACGTGGGATCAAACACTTAGCTTTAGAAAGGGTCGCGGCTAACCCTGTTTCCGATGCAACGCTCGAACGATGTTAGCTCAATCTTAACTAAGCCTATCACAAGCCTTTCTGGACCAGATTTATGGTGCTTGGTCCTGATCACACACTGATGCGGCTGACGTTCTTTTGTGGATTGCAAAAGCTGACACGATGATCAAAGCTCGCAAAAATCCGGGGAGACCTACGGCATGGGGCGAAACTTGCTGATCGGCGACACGATCGTAAAGTCCGGCGTGAACATGGATGCCGAGGCTTCGAGAAGCGCCACGGTGATTGGAGAGAGCCTTCGACGCTCTCGGTCGAGCCGCTACCTCGACGCCTTGAGGCAGCTAGACAGCGGGGGCGCCGTCGTCGACGCAGCGCGCATGGCGGCGATCCAGGACGCGATTAAGGCCGAGTTCCCAGACGGGCCCGCAAGCTGGCCGCTCGGTTGGGTTGCAAAATGCTACCTCGGTGTACCGTATGAGGTGCACATTCTAGATCTCTCGGGCCAGATCGTGCGCCACTTCAAGCAGGGCGAAGCCTTGCCCGGCGGCTTGGAGCGCGCACGAGGGCTCGCGGCTTCCGGACGTTACGCGACGATCGAGGTCTATTCGGACCGCATCGTGGCCATCGCAATGGACGGCACCATTTCGATTTCGAACACCTAAGGGGGGGCAGATGTCAGATCGGATCATCCAGGCAGCAGATCTCACCCGGATCGCGAGCGCGCTCGGCAGTCTCGGCGAAGGCGTGGACCGAGTGAGCGCCCAGGTGGTTGCCGTCGATACGGCGGTTACGGTGACGCGGGGACAGCTGGCCGACCTCCAGCAGCAGTTCCACGCCTTCGAGCTGCGCTACGAGCGAGCCACCGAGGTCGGGCTTGCAGAGACGCGACTCGTCAAAATTCGTCAGGAGCTAGAGCGTGACTTCGGTCACCATGGCGACGTGAGGCGCACCGCCACTGGACTTCTGCAGGCAAGCGACATCGGCATCGTCCGGCAGGACACGATTAACGGAGTTACCGAGGAGCTGATGCTTCTCGCGCCAGGCTACTGGCTGGCTCCGGCGCTGGTCGCTCTGTCCGCGTGGATCCAGGATCGACAAGACCTGGCTCAGCGCGCGCTCGCAGAGGCACTTCGCCGCGACGACGAAAAGACGAGCTTGTTCTTCGCCCTGGTCTGCCGTCGCGCAGGGCGAAACGCGGCGTGTGGGACATGGCTGGACCGTTATCTTGGGCAGCAGAACCCTTTCGAGCTCAAGCGTCAGACGATCGTGCTCATCGATGCGACCGCCGGCGGGGTGTTCGCGTCCGACGTGCAGATGCGGTGCCGCCAACGTTTCAACGGCTGGATCGAGGAACTGGCGTCGCGCGCTGGCTTCGTGGAGACACAGCGTCAGCAGTGGCGCGACGCTCTCGAGTTCAGGATCGGGTCGTCGAGCCACGCTATAAGCTATCCGCAGCTGTCTCAGCACAGTTCAACATGGCCAGCCCTCGACGAGTCACTGAACAGGTCGCTTCTGAACGCCGACGTTCTCGCGTACCTCAAGGGTATCTACGAGGCTCCGCTGCCTTCCGCCACCCGACTGATCGACGCGGTCGACGCTCAACTGGAGCGGCTGGTTTCCGACCACGATGAGCCGGAACTGCCTTTGAGGCGCGAGGAGGCGCTCCTGCAGCTGATCATTCAGGAGGGCGGCAGTCGTACGGACGCGCAGAAGAAGTTCGCGCTGGAGCAGGGCGCGCTGGAGGAGGAGGTCAGCTTTACGCAGCTTCTAACCAACGCCGCCATGCACGCCGAGAAGTCGGGCGCGACGCTCGCATCGCAGCGCTTGGCTCTCGCCCTGTCACGGGACTGGCTGCGAGATGCATATTCGGACGTCACGCTCGCCACGCGTCAGGCAGTGCCAGGGATCGTTGACCTGGCGATCGACGGCTGGAGCGGCACCACGGCCGATGGGCATGACGAGGACACTCTGGTCGACGATCTCGAGCGCCACCTATCAGTTCTGAAGGAGGAGGCCGTGGCGCAGGTCAAGATGCAACCCAAGCATTGGATCGTAGGCGCCATCGGCGCGCTGATGGTCTACGCCGGTCTGAGCGGAGGCTGGCTCTTGGCTGGCATCGGCCTGCTTATGATCGGTTGGGTGTTCCTCGAGTATCGCGGTCTCGACAAGCGGCGGGCGTCCATACGCGATGCGTTCGAACAGCGGCGTATCGCCCAGACGGCGATCCTGCGCGGCTGCATAGCCGAGCTCGTGGAATGGCGACGTGACTTCGCGTCGAAGGATGGAGGCTTCGACGAGACGGCCGCCTACATCGGCGCGATATCGTCCGACTCGCACTTGGCCGCGCCGCAGGACGGCGTCCGGCGCATTCTCGACGTGGCCTGATTGGAGAGACGACCGATGGACAGCAGCAACGGATCGACGGCCGGACGTCGCCCTTCTCTGGCAGGGGCAACGTCCTTGAAAGGCGCGGAGGGCGACGTCAGACCCGTCGATCCCCTAGCCCGCGCCATGCCCGAATGGGACCTCGTTCCCGCGACACAATTCCTACGCCGCCGATGAAATTGTTCCGTCGCAGGTCCGCGGATGAAGAAGGCGAGCGCAAAAGCGCACGTTTAGTCACATATGCCGACTGGAGCCTCTGGTTCGAGGCGTTCGCCAGGGGCGGAGACGACGATGGCCTGCTTATGCAAGCGGCGATATCCGACCTGAACGTGTCGAGTGCCACCATCGACAACATCGGTCGTCGCGCGACGGAGACGCTAGCCCAGCGATTGGCCGGCGTCGGCGCGATGCTCCAGACGGGGCTGCGTCGTATCGTCTCCGAACAGGATGCCGTCCGCGCCATCCTAAATGCCAGGGGCGCCTTCGTGCTGCTGCGGCGATATGCGGAGTTGCCATGCTGGCCGGCAACCATGCGGGAAGCGCTGTCGGGATTGATAGACCAGCATGTGGCGGAACGGCAGAAGAACCTTCTTCGCAACGCCGCCGAGGACAGGACGGGGCGGCTGGCGACCGCCATCCGCAACAACCCGCTCGACAGGGTTGGTCTTGTTCCGCCGAGAACAGTCACGGGGACCGGTTCCGATCCAGCCGAGGCGCGGGCGATCGTCGGAGCGCCTGACGGCGCCTCGCAGCGCAGACGCATACTGATTTGAAGGAACGAGCAGCTTTATGAACACCGCCGACTTTGTCGACGCCTTCACCCGCGTGTTCAAGGCACGCGTTCCCTTCGTGCTAGTGCAGACGACGGAACGCAAACGCGCGCTTGAGCTGATCCGCGACATCTGTCGACGGCAGAGCACCGAGGCGTTCGTGCACACGCTGTCGAAAGGCACATATGACATCGCCACGGAGCGCGTCGTCAACGAGGATCGCTCGGTGGTCGGGGCGGTCGACCACGCTTCGCAGCAAATGATGCAGCGGCAGAACCTGACCTTTGTGCTTACCGAACTCGACGAGGTGGAGACCGACTCTCAATTCGCTAGACAGCTGCTCGACACGGTCATCCTAGCCACCGAGAAGAGCGGTGCCATAGTGGCGATCGCTACCAAACCAATCTGGAGCCAGCTTCAGAGGCAAGGCATGGCGCTCAGGCTGTCTCCGCCCGATCAGGACGAGATGCTTGCAAGCATACGTGCGCAGATCGCAGACTATCGGGGCATGATGCCCATCGACTGGGACGAACAGGACGAGGTGCGGGCGGCGACGACGCTCGCGGGTGTGACCCAGATCGAAGCGGAGAACATCATCGCCATGGTCGCCGCCAAGGGGGCTATCAAGAAGGCGGACTTTGCCGAGCTTAATCGCGCGAAGGACAACATCTTCTCTGACGTGAGCGGCATCGAACGGGTCGAGGTCCGACCGGACGTTCTCCAGGTCGGCGGTCTGTCGGGGCTGCAGGCCTGGTTGGAGCGCAAGCGGCCGCTCCTCACCGCCGATCTCCGCGAGCGCAACATCAGGCCACCCCGCGGCGTGCTGCTGGTCGGCGTCCCTGGTTGCGGCAAATCGCTGTCCGCCAAGGCGATCGCTGCCAGGTTCGAAGTGCCACTCTACCGCTTGGATCTGGCGAACCTGATGGGCATGTATGTCGGACAGAGCGAGGGCCGCCTGCGCGAGGCCTTGGCGGCCGCCGACCGTGTCGCCCCGTGCGTCCTCTGGATCGACGAGATCGAGAAGGGGCTCGGTGCATCGTCGAGCGACAGCAGCGGGGTCACGACGCGGCTGATTGGCCAATTCCTGTTTTGGTTACAGGAGTCGTCTGCGCGGGTGTTCGTGGTCGCCACTGCGAACGACGTCAGCAAGCTGCCCCCAGAGTTGCTGCGAAGGGGGCGGTTTGATGAGTTGTTCTTCGTTGATCTACCCACGCCGGATGAACGGCGCGACATAATCGGGCTGTATGTCCGCAATGGCAGGCTGGGCGCGTTATCGGACGAGGTACTGGATGAACTTGTTCGTCTGTCGGACGGGTTCGCCGGCGCAGACATCGAAGCGGCCGTCAAGGACGTCGTGGAGGAGGCGTTCCTACACGGTGACGCAGCCATTGGAGATGATCTCTTCCGTAGCAGCTTTCGCAACGTCGTGCCTCTGTCCAAGACCAGCCCGGAGCGGATCGAGGCAATACGCGCGTGGGGTCGCGAACGTGCGGTGCCTGCGTCCGGATCGCCGATCGGCACGCCGTCGGACAGGGCGCCCGTCAGGCGGGCAGTGCTGTTGGGTTGAGACTTTGGGTGGAAACCGGCCTGTCCGCTTTCGGACGGCGGCGGCGCTAAGCGGCCGTTTGTCCAGAGGCGAGTCGTCGGCAGCTATGCGCCCAAAAGTTGCCGTTCGATGAGCTGATCTCTGATCCCAAAAGCTGCAGCCGATATAATCTGAGATTAGGTCTAATCTCGCGGTGTAGCAAACGCTGCTACCATTTCTCTAGCTGCGGTGGATCCAGCGTCCGCCAGAACGGCGAGGACCGCGCGCTCGCTAGCTCGTATATCATTACTCGAGTCGGAAAGAGGCTTGAGCAAGACCGCCGCCTTGTTCCCCAACCCGTTGTAGGACCAAAAGCTTTCATCAGGCCCGTGGACCTGGATCCAATGTGCTAGCCACGGCAGAAACCAGCGCGAGCGCTGATCGGGGCTCATGCGTTCGACAATCTGGATCACCGAATAGGCGCCCGCCGGCAGATGCGCGGTCGCGCGCACCCAGCGATCGACCGCGCCGAGCACATCCTCTAGATGGGACCAGTGCGGGCTACGTCCTCGATCGGTACGGCCGGATCGACACGGTGCTGATAGAAAAGGTCGATGCGATCGGTGCGCAGCCGGGACAGCGCCTCGTCAGCGACCTGACGAATCCGATCGGGACGGCTGTTCAGGCCATCGCTTGGCTTGCCGTTCTCGAAGCCGAATTTGGTGGCGATCACCACCTGATCTCGAACCGGCGCCAGTGCTTCGCCAACGACCTCTTCATTGTCTCCCGGCCCATAGGCCTCGGCGGTGTCGAAGAAGGTGACGCCGCGATCATACGCAGCGCGGATCAGCGAAATCGCCTCGGCGCGATCCGTGGCAGGGCCATAGCCATAGCTCAGTCCCATGCATCCAAGGCCAAGTGCTGACACTTCCAGTCCGTCGTGGCCCAGTGTGCGCTTCTGCATCATCAATTCTGCCTCATTCCGTGGGGTCCGACCGGCTGAGCCCCGTGGATGAGATGTAATCTGAAGGGCTTATAAGGATTAGACAGGGCAAATCGCTTGGGCCTATGACAAAATGTCATGAAACTTATCGTGGAAAGCCTGACATGAAACGCGAGGAGCTGGGCAATCTGACCATGTTTCTGGCCGTGGCGGAGGAGCGCAGCTTCACCAAAGCTGCGGCCAAACTCGGCATCTCGCAATCCGCGCTTAGCCATTCGATGCGGCGGCTGGAAGCAAAGCTGGGTTTGCGGCTGCTGACACGAACGACGCGGAGTGTCGCTCCCACCGAGGCGGGCGAGCGTCTGATCGAAACACTGCGGCCGGCTTTTGACGAGATCGACGACAAGCTCGCATCACTGACTGAATTGCGCGCCCGACCTGCTGGGACCGTACGGATCACGTCCAGCGCTCACGCCGCGCGGGCGGTGCTCTGGCCCGTGATAAACCAGCTTACGGCCGACAATCCCGACATCAACGTCGAAGTGAATATCGAAAATGGTCTCGTCGACATTGTTAGCGGCAAATACGATGCCGGCGTTCGACTGGGCGAGCGCCTCGATCAAGACATGATCGCGGTGTCCATCAGTCCGAAACCACGCATGGCCGCGTTCGCTGCGCCAGCCTATCTGGAACGGCACGGAACGCCACAGACCCCTTACGATCTTGCCGGGCAGAATTGCATCAGCTTGCGCATGGCAACATCGGGCGGATTATATGCTTGGGAGTTCGAGCGCGATGGCAAGGAGCTGAGGGTCAAGACAGAAGGCCAGCTCGTATTCAATGATCCCGACCTGATCGTCGCGGCGGCACTGGCTGGACGCGGTATAGCGTTCACGGTCGATGGCCACGTCGCCCGCCATTTCTCGGATGGCTCGCTCATAAAAATATTGGACGATTGGTGCGAGCCGTTCGACGGTTATTACCTCTACTATCCCTGCCGCCAACAGCCTTCACCGGCCTTCAGCCTGGTGCTGGAAGCGCTGCGGTATCGGAGCTGACGCCGTAAAGATTTCGAACGCGTCAAATGCGGTTCGCTCTCAAATCCATCCAGGTGCAATCGTCAGATCCGTCTATCTGTGCAAAAGCTGTTTGCAGCGGCGCCTTGCTGGGCAAAGTGATCGCAACCTGACGTTACCTTGCCAAGAAGAAACAGTCTCGGAGACCGGCTTTGACTTTTCCTCGACGTAGCCTGTTGAAGGCAGCGCTAGCTGGTCCGCTGGTGCCTGCTATGTCTGCGATCCCCCGTGATCCTGCATCCGCGGCAGCAGCCAAGAGCGGCAAGCGCTGGGGCGTCGGGGCTGACGGACAACGCAAGGCCGACCTCGGCAATGGCATGTTCCGCAATCCGATCGTGGCAGGCGACCATCCCGATCCCACCATCCTGAAGGATGGCGATGATTACTACATGACGTTTTCGTCTTTCTATTCCTATCCTGCCTTGGTCATCTGGCACTCGACCGACCTGGTGAATTGGGCGCCGATCGGCCCGGCGTTGCACGACAATCTCGGCGTGATCTGGGCGGTGGATCTGGTGAAACACGATGGCCGCTACTTCATCTACATTCCCGCCGATCCCATGGGGAAGGGCTGGTCGATCTTCGTGATTTGGGCCGACGACATCCGCGGGCCGTGGAGCAAGCCCATTGACCTTGGCATAATGGGGCAGATCGATCCGGGGCACATTGTCGGCGAAGACGGCCGGCGCTACCTTTTTACCAATGGCGTGAAGCGGATCAGGCTGCGCGCCGATGGCCTGGCGACGGATGGCGTCCTCGAACCCGCTTATGCGCCATGGCACTATCCAGATGACTGGGTGACGGAAAACTTCGCACCCGAAGGGCCCAAGCTGCTGCGACGGAATGGCTGGTTCTATCTCGTTACCGCTGTTGGTGGCACCGCCGGTCCGGCGACGGGGCATATGGTCATCGCGGCCCGATCCCGCTCCGTGAACGGACCGTGGAAACACTGCCCCCATAACCCTCTGGTGCGTACCATCTCGACGGACGAACCATGGTGGTCGCGCGGCCACGCCACGCTGGTAGAAGGGCCGGGTGGTGACTGGTGGATGGTCTATCACGGTTACGAGAACGGGTTCAGGACGCTGGGTCGTCAGACCTTGCTCGCGCCGATCGAATGGACCGCAGACGGCTGGTTCAGGGCAAAAGGCGGCGACTTGTCGCAACCCATGCCCAAGCCGTTGAAGGGGCAGGGTGGCCCTTCCACGCCGGCACTGACCGACGATTTTTCGCGTGATCGCATGGGCGTACAATGGAGCTTCCACGAGCCGGCCGCAGGCGAGGCTGGGCGCGCCCGATACGAGCCCGACGGTCTCCTCATCCGCGCGACGGGGGCGTCGCCTGGCGATTCATCGCCGCTGACCTGCATCGTGGGCGATCGTTCCTATGAAGCGGAGGTTTCCCTCGATCTCATCGGAGACGCGGAAGCGGGGCTATTGTTGTTCTACAACCACAAAGCATACGTCGGGATGGGGTTTACTGCCGACACGCTCAAGCTATTCGAATATTCGGATGAGCTTCGCTGGGCACGCAAACCGCATAAGACGCGGACCCTGCGCCTTCGTCTACGCAATGACGAGCATGTCGTCACGCAGTCCTACTCTACCGATGAAGGGCGGAACTGGACGCGGCACGACACGCGAATGGAGGTCTCGGGGTTCCACCATAATGTGTTCGGCAGCTTCCTTAGTCTGCGGCTCGGTATATATGCGGCCGGTAAAGGTGAGGTACGCCTTCGCGACTTCCGCTATTCGGCTGCGCTGGCGTAAGGATCGACTTTCGTCCCTGATACTCCGGTACCCGACGGGCGATGTCGGACCCTGCCATCTTTTCCAACGCCCGGCGGGTGTTGCTGCGGTGACGGCCTGAAGCAGCGCACGGAAGTGCGGTTCGCCGCTCGACCCCTCCAGTCTGCAATTCGACCCTTTCGCATTCGATTGCAGAGAAATTTTTGACGTCTATGGGTGAGGCTCGATGGGCATCGGAATGCGCACGAGGGGATACCGAAGGGGTAAGCGGCGTGGATGATACGAATGCTGCAATTCGTTCCGTTCTGATCGTTGGGGGTGGTACGGCCGGATGGATGACCGCCGCGGCATTGTCGCATGCCCTTGGCGAGCGGTGCCAAATCACTCTTGTCGAGTCCGATGAGATCGGGACCGTCGGCGTAGGTGAGGCGACGATCCCGCCGATCAGGCTGTTCAATGACACGCTTGGCATCGCGGAGGCGGACTTCCTTCGCGAGACCAAAGGTAGTTTCAAGCTCGGCATCGAGTTCGTTGATTGGGCCAAGCTGGGGCATCGTTATTTCCACCCCTTTGGTACGTTCGGCAAACCGTTCGATCTGGTCGCGGTGCATCAGCACTGGCTGGCGGCACGCGCGGCGGGATCCACGATCCCGCTCGATGATCTGTCGATGGCTTGGGCCGCCGCCAGCCGGGGGCGGTTCGCCGCGCCGATGACGGACCCGCGCAGCGTCGCCTCGACGTTCGATTACGCTTATCATTTCGATGCCGGCCTCTACGCCGCTTTCCTGCGCCGCTATGCCGAAGCACGTGGCGTCAGTCGCGTGGAGGGCCGGGTCGGCGACGTCGCGCTGCACGGGGAAACCGGCCATGTCGCGCACGTCGGTTTACGGGACGGGCGGCGGATCGATGCGGATTTCTTCGTCGATTGCTCGGGCTTTCGAGGCCTGCTGATCGAAGGGGCGCTGGCCACAGGTTACGAGGACTGGACACATTGGCTGCCGTGCGACCGTGCGGTGGCCGTGCCTTGCGCCACAGGGGGAGACGGTATGACGCCCTATACACGATCCACCGCACGCGCGGCCGGATGGCAATGGCGTATCCCGCTCCAACATCGAACCGGCAATGGCTATGTCTATTGCAGTCGCCATATCTCCGACGACGAAGCCACGGCGACGCTCATGGCGAACCTCGACGGAGAGGCGCTGTCCGAGCCCCGCCTGCTGCGTTTCACCACCGGCCGCCGTCGCACGTTCTGGAGCAGGAACGTGATAGCGATCGGACTGGCAAGCGGCTTCATGGAGCCGCTTGAGTCTACGAGCATACACCTCATTCAAACCGGTATCGCCAAACTGCTCGCCTATTTTCCAACACGAGATTTCAGTCCGCTACTGATCGACGAGTACAATCGCGTGGCTATCACCGAATATGAGCGGATCCGTGATTTCCTGATCCTGCATTACAAGCTGACGTCGCGTGACGATGCGCCGCTGTGGAGGGACTGCGCGGCGATGACGATACCCGATACGCTGGCACTGAAGATTGCTCATTTCCGGCAGGGCGGCCGTCTCATCGCCCGAGATATGGATCTATTCGGCCCCGCGAGTTGGCTGGCCGTCCACATCGGCCAATTGAACCATCCCCTTGGTTCCGACCCTCTGCTGGACAGTTCCAAAGCCGCGGCGGCAAGCACCACGTTTATCGGTCGCCTGTCGGAAGCAATGGCGACGATGGCACGGTCGATGCCGACCCATGAGAGCTACCTCCAACGTCTTACGCGGTCGATGGCATAAAATGTGAGGCAAGCATGCTGCAATCCTTTGCACAATGTGTTGCAAACGATTGTGAAGCTGGTATGTGCGATTCCATAGCCCCCGGAGCGGGGCGTTCGAGGAGGGATTGCCATGAAGATGAAGGTTCTGCTGGCCTGCACGTCGCCGATCGCGATGCTGGCGGCGTCTCCTGCTTTTGCAGGGCAGACCGCCGATCCTCAGGCGACCAACTCCACCGCCAATCCCGTCGCCACCGGTGCGGACACCGTGACCCAGGCGGGCGATATCCCTGACGCGGGCCTGCAGAGCGACGACATCGTCGTCACCGCGACCAGCGGCGAACGCTCGCGGTTTCGCAGCTCGATCTCGGTATCGCAGATCAGCCAGGAAGCGATCCAGAACTTTACGCCGCGTTCCGAAGCCGAAGTGCTCCGCAACATCCCGGGCTTGCAACCTTCGGATACCGCCGGTCCGGGCGGCAATGCCAATATCGGCGTACGCGGCATCCCGGTGTCGACCGGTGGTTCCGAATATGTCGCCTTGCAGGAGGACGGCCTGCCCGTCGTGCTGTTCGGTGACATGAACTTCGGTAACAACGATTACTGGCTGCGCTTCGACCAGAACGTCCAGCGCGTCGAGGCCGTCCGTGGCGGTTCCGCCTCGACCTTCTCTAGTCAGGCACCGGGCGCCGTCGTCAACTATCTCAGCAAGACCGGCGACAAGGCCGGCGGCCAGGTCGCGTACAGCAACGGCCTCGGTTATCGCGAACATCGCGTCGACTTCGATTACGGCGCTCCCATCGACGACACGACGCGCTTCCATATCGGTGGCTATGCCCGCAACGGCGGCGGGCTGACCAACGAGAATTTCAACATTCTTCGGGGTTACCAGATCAAGGCGAACCTCACCAAGGACTTTGCCGACAATCGCGGCTTCATCCGGCTGAACTTCAAGCGGCTCGACGAACAGGCACCGACCAACACCACGACGCCGTCGCTCGCAACCTATAGCGGCACGAAGATCACCGGGTTTTCACCGCTGCCGACCTTCGACGGTCGCGATGGTTCGTCCTATTCCATCTACAACCGCAGCTTCCAGTATCTCGATTACGATGGCGGCGGCGTCAAGAATGCCGAGGTGCAGGGCATCCACCCGCGCGTCACCGGCATCGGCGCGCAAATCCACTACGACCTGACCGACAATATCACGATCGACGACAGCATCCGCTATCAGTGGATCAACGGCAATTTCACCACCCAGTTCATCAACGTCGCGACCCGAACAGGCGCGGGCGGCGTGATCGGTTCGACCGTGAACGGCAGCACGGTGGGCTCGCTCCGCTATGCCGCGGGTCCGAACGTCGGACAGGTCTATACCGGCACCTACGTCAACACCAATCCGAACATCAACACGTTGATGAAGAACATGAACAACTTCGTCAACAACCTGACGTTGAACGGGAAGTTCGATGTTGGGCCGGGCAAGGCGACGGTGACGACCGGCGTGTTCCTGATGAAGCAAAACATCGTGCAGGACTGGCACGTCAATCGCCAGTACAGCGAGTTGAACGGCGAGAACGCCGCGCCGCTCGACCTGTTCTCAACCACCGGTACACAGCTGACCGCCGCGGGCCAGGCAGGGTTCAACGACAATTGGGGCAGCTGCTGCGCGCGGCGCGTCGACCTGACCTATACCGACACCGCGCCGTTCCTGCAGGTCGGTTACGAGCTTGGCGGACTGAACCTCGATGCCAGCATCCGCTATGACAGTGTACATGGCGAGGGCACCGCGCAGGGTGGCGTCGCCGGGCCGACGACGCGTGTCGCCGATGCGCTGGGATCGGCGCTGATCCCGTCGCTGGTGCTGAGCAACACGGTCGAGAACATCGACTACACGGACCATTATGTCAGCTGGTCGCTGGGCGCGCTCTACGCCTTCGATACCAGCACCAGCGTGTTCGCGCGCGCCAGCCGCGGCGGCCGCTTCAACGCCGATCGCCGGGTACTGTCCGGCAATTTCAACGCCGACGGATCACTGAACGCGCAAGGCCAATCGACGTCCGTCAATTTCCTCAATCAGCAGGAAATCGGGCTGAAGCAGCGTGGCGGAGTGTTCGGTGGATCCTATTCGGTTGAGATCACCGGCTTCCACTCCACGCTGACCGAAAACAATTACGACTTCACCCGCATCAGCCTGCCGGCCCCGAACAACGATCCGAACATCTCGAACGGCTATCGGTCTTACGGTATCGAATTTACCAGCCGGGTCACCGCGGGCAACTTCCACCTTGCCGCGGATGCGACCTATTCGAATTCCAAGATCACCAGCAGCGGCACGGCCGCGCTGGTCGGCAATCGTCCGGGCGGGCTTCCCGAATTCCTCTTCGTCGTTTCGCCATCGTACGACGCCGGGATCGTGGCCTTCGGCGTCAGCGTGAATGGTCAGACCAGCACCAAGTCGGACGATTTCAACCTCTACACGATCAAGGGGTCGACCTTCGTCAACGGCTTCGTGACGGTACGCCCGGTCGAGCGCGTCGAGCTGGGCCTCAACGTCAACAACCTGTTCGACAAGCTCGGCTTCCGTGGTGGCGGCAGCCTCAGCCCGATCCTGTCCTCCTCCAGCGCCGTATTCAGCAATACCGCTCTTTATGGCCGTACGGTCACGGGCTCGGTCCGTTACCGCTTCTGATCCTCCCCGACGGACGGAGTGCGGCAACGCCGTGCTCCGTCCTTTTGTTTGGATTGTCGCCGGGTTAGTGCTGGCCACATGACGAAAGCAAAGCCCGGCGTCACCATTCGAACCCTTGCGGATCTCGCGCGTCTCGCCGGTGTCCACGCGGGTACGGTATCGCGCGCGCTCGCCGGCAGCACGGTGGTGAACGACGAAACGCGATTGCGGATCGAGGCGCTCGCGGCGCAGCACAACTTCCAACCCAATCAGATGGCTCGCCGGCTGCGAACGCAACGTACGGGTGTGATCGGCATCGCCGTGCCGCTCGGTCACGAACGCCGTCAGCATGTCTCCGACCCGTTTTTCCTGACGCTGTTCGGGCATCTTGCCGATGCGCTGACCGAGCGCGGCTATGACATCATGCTGTCGCGCATCATCCCCGATGCCGAAGACTGGCTAAGCCGAGTGGTCCGATCCGGGATGGTCGATGGCGTCCTGCTCATCGGGCAATCCGACCAGTTCGACGTCATCGAAGCCGTCGCACAGGATTACCAGCCGTTGGTCGTATGGGGCAGTCATGTGCCGGGCCAGCGGCACTGCGCGATCGGCGTCGACAACTTCGGTGGCGGCCGATTGGTCGGCGAGCATCTGGTCGCCCGGGGCTCGACCCGCATCGCCTTCATGGGCGAAATCCGCACACTCGAGATTACCGAACGCCACCGCGGTTTATGTGCCGCGGCCCAAGCGGCGGGCATTGCGCTACCGATCCAGCTGGACACGCACATGGCATCCGACGTGATGGGCGAAGAGATCGCCGCGAACCTCGACCGGGTTTCGGGAAAGATCGACGCGATCGCCTGTGCCTCCGATGTCATAGCGCGTCAGACGATCCGCACGTTGACCGAACGCGGCCTTTCCGTACCGGGCGACATCAGGGTCACCGGCTTCGACGATCTGCCCTTTACCGAACAGATGATCCCGTCGATCACGACGGTCCGCCAGGATCTCGCGATCGGCAGCACCGCCATGATCGACGCGCTTTTCGCGCGGATGAAGGGTGAAGACACACCGTCTCTGGAAATGACGCCTCGCCTGATCGTTCGCGACAGTGCCTAGGGTGCCGCCTCGAAAACGAAGGCCGCTCCCACGAAATCACCCTTGAGCGGCGCACGAATGCCCTGCGTCATCCAATAGCGCCCGCTAGCGATCATGGGTATGCCTGCCGGCAGTGCACCGCCACCAAGCATCCGCACCCTGTAGCGCCGTTCAGGCGCCAGCCCCAACGGCAGGATCGCACCCGGGTTGTCGCGCCACATCGATGAATGCAGCATCTGGAACAGCACCGCCTGTCGCTGATCCCGGCCCACGTACATCGTCGCGGACGTCGAGACCGACGCATCGGGGCTTACCAGGCGATAGAGTTTTCCGCGCTGCACGGTCGGGCGAATGGTCTTGTAGGCAGCGATCCATTTCGTCGCGGTCGCGAAGTCCTCCGCCTGCCATTTGATCAGGTTCGCGCCGATCCCAAGCCCGCCCTGCATCGCGGACAGGAACCGATAGTCGAGCGAGGTGACACGCGTGTTCGCCCAATTGGGGCTATCGGTCACCCACGCCATCATCGTTGCGGGCGCATAGGCGCGGGTGAAGCCGTCCTGGATTGCGAGCCGGTCCGATGGATCGGTATTGTCCGATGGCCAAACCTCGTCGACCCGCGCCATCATCCCCAGATCGACGCGGCCGCCACCCCCCGCGCACCCCTCGATTTCCAGGCCCGGATGGCGCTGCCGCAGCGTATCGAGGATCGCGTACAGGTTGCGGACATAGTCCACGTAAAGCCTTTGCTGATCCTCCGGTGCCTGCCCGGGCCAGCCCGGTTCGGTCCAGCGGCGGTTGACGTCCCATTTGAGAAAGGCGATGTCGTTCTCGCTCACCAGCCGGTCGAGCCAGCCGAGGACATGCGCGCGGACATCGGCACGCGCGAGGTTCAGGACGAGCTGGTTGCGCGCTTCGGTGCGGGGACGCCCGGGGAAGGCGATCACCCAATCTGGATGCCTGCGATACAGGTCACTGTCGGGATTGACCGATTCCGGTTCGACCCACAGGCCGAAATCCATACCGAGCGACTTCACCTTATCGATCAGCGGCTTCAGCCCATTGGGGAATTTGCGCGGGTTGACGGTCCAGTCGCCCAGTCCGGCGCGGTCGCTGTCACGTGCGCCGAACCAGCCATCGTCCACCACAAACCGCTCGGCGCCGATCGCCGCCGCCTTCTCCGCCAGCGCCATCTGGCCTGATTCCGTTACGTCGAACGCGGTTGCTTCCCAGCTGTTGTACAGCACCGGGCGCAGCTTCGCGCGGGCATGGTCCGGCAAAATGTGTGCGAGTTGAAAATCGTGGAAGGTACGCGATGCGCCGCCCATGCCATGATCCGAATATCCGGCATAGAAGACCGGCGTCTCCAGCGTTTCGCCTGGCTTCAATCGCCACGCGAAATCGTAAGGATTGTACCCCGCCGCAATCCTCACCCGACCAAGCACGTCCTGGGCGACGCTGATCCGGAACGAGCCTGACCAGGCGAGGGCGCCGAACCACACGGGGCCGCTTTCCTCGGCGGTCTTGCCCTCTTTGCCGATCGCGAACCATGGGTTGTTGCCATGGCCGGTCAGGCCGCGCCGGCTTTCGATCGCCGTCAGGGCCGGCGTGACCGGCACCGTCTTCAACGTCCATTCCGCGGCATGCCGCCCGGTCAGATAGTCCAAACGATAATCGTCGCCGCTCGGCAGCGTGAACACTGCCGCGGCGAGCTGATCGACCCGCACCGGACGACGGCTGCCGTTGTGGATGGTCGCCGAGCGCGCGAGGATGCCCGTGTCGGGATCGATCGTGTAGCGCAGGGTCGCCGTGAAGGGCTGGGCGATATCGGCCAGTTCGACCGTCAGCGTTTCGCCATCGACGCGGTGGCTGCGGTATTTGAGGACGAGGTCGCGATGGCCGTCCGCAAACGCAACTTTGACGCCCGGTTCGGTGACCAGCCCTTCGCCTTGTCCCGGAAACTCCTGCGCCGTCACGGTGGGTGTCGGATCGAAGCTCGACGGTTCGGTGACGATCGGCACGACGATGGGATCGCTCTCGGCTACGGCACCGCCCCAGTGGATCGATCGCAGATAGCCCTTGTCGTCTATACCGAGTGCATAGGTCACGCCGTTGCCATCGAGCCGGAACACCCGCGCGCCCGGCGCTGCCGTAACCCGCGCCTGCGCCGGTATCGCCAGAACCACGAACGGCAGGCCGAGCCACAGGCGTCGCATCACCGCGGCACCACGACGGTCGCCGTATCGCCCTGCAACGCCAGCCGGAACCAGGGCGCCGCCGTTCCGCCGAAATGCGCGCGGCGGACCGTCGCGTCATCCAGCGGCTTGCAGGCCAATCCCCAGAAATCGACGAAGCTGATGACGTCGCCTTCGCCCGTCACCCACCAGCAATAGCCCTGATACGGCTCCGCCGGCGGATTCGCGGCGACGAGGCCCGAAGCGTTGAGCGGACGCCAGGGGCCCGACATGTCGGATGCGACCATGCCGTACAATCCGGTCGGCGCGCCGAGGCCATCGGCGAAGCGCTTCGCCTGGGTCGACCAGAACAGATAATACAGGCCGTCGCGGTACACGATGTGCGGGCGTTCCAGCTCGCTATTGACGCCGATCGCTTCGACCAGCGGCGGTGCCAGCGTCCACGCATCGTCGCGGCTCGCCCGGCGCGCGACACCGACAACGCCATCATGCACGTCGTCGACCCGGCCCGCCGATCCGCTGAACAGCAGATATTCGGCGTTATCCGCAGGGTCGCGGAAATATCCGGGATCGCGGAAGCCCTTGATGCGGCCGTCCACTGCGTCCACCTGGTCGGCGCGGAGGTACAATCCGCCATCCGCCGCGATGGACTCGACCGGCATGCTCCAGTCGCCAACCCGCCCGTCGGCGAAGCGCCCGCGCGTCTCGAACAGCCGCTGTTCGAAGGTGCGCGGTCCGCCTTTGCGCCCCGATGCGGTGAAATACATCGTCAGCGTGACGCCATCGTCGTCCAGCACTGCCGACCCCGACCATTCGCGGCTGCCCGGTGTGAACCCGTCCGGAAAGGCATTTCCATGATCGCGCCAGCCGTCCGCGCCATGGCTGGTCAGCCGGATGCGCGCCGCGTCGTGCCGGTCGTCGGGATCGGCGAACCGCGGCGTCGCGAGGAAGAACCACCAGCTGCAGCCCTCGACGATCACCGTCCGGCCGTCGGCATCGGCGATCTGCCACATATCCCACAGGTCGTGACCGGCGATGATCGGAACGACATCGGCCGCCGTGATGACCGGAAGCGCCGCGGCGGGCTGGTCCGCCGCCCTTCGTGCCTGCGCCGCGGTCCAGGGCGTCGGGATTTCAGGATCATCGCGAAAAGCCGGGGAGGGAGCGGTCGGGATCATGGTGTCTCCAGTGCGAACAGCGCGACGCTCTCCGCCTTCATCATCGGGATCGGGAGACCGGCCTGTGCCAGCCAGTCGCCGTCGAACAGCACGCCCTCCGCCCGCATCCGGGCGAACAGCGGGGCATCGGGCGGCGGGTGTCCGTCTTCGCTCGCAAGGTCGATCAGGCGGACACGCACCGGCCCGGCACCGGCCAGCGGCGGCAGCGTCGCCGCGGGCGGACGGCGGACGATCGTGGGATCGATCCGCGTCACGCTCAGCAATAGGTCGCCGATGTCACCATGCATCTGCCAGACCAGCCCGTCCGGCCCGTCGCCCAGCCAGACGCGGCCCGTATGAAGCCGATCCCGTAGCGTCTTGTACCGCGCGATCGCCTCGCCGAGCACCGCCGCATCCCGATCGGTCAGCGTCGCGGGATCCAGCTCGACCCCGAAATGCCCGGGAAGCGCGACCGCAGCGCGGAACGCCATGCCCTGTCGCCGCCCGGTGGAATGTGCCGGGCTGGCGCCGACATGGCTGCCCATCATCTCCGGCGGCATGAAGTGCAGATACCCCCGCTGCATCCGCACCCTGCTGACCGCGTCGATACAATCGCTGGTCCAGAACCGGTGTGTCCGCGCCGCGATACCGGCGTCGATGCGCCCGCCACCGCCTGCACAGGCCTCGATCTCCACCGCCGGATGCGCCTCCCGCAGGCGGTCGAGCAGGGCGTAGGCGCCGACGACCTGTGCATGATAGCCGGGCCGTCCGTCCGCGCCCCCCGCGGGTGCCAGGTCGCGGTTGTGATCCCATTTCAGATAGGCGATCGGCAGGTCCCGCAGCAGGGCATCGATCGCCTCGAACAGATAGTTTCGCACCTCCGCCCGACCGAGATCCAGCACCAGCTGATGCCGCGACGTCAGCAACGGAACGCCATCCGCCTGCAATGCCCAATCGGGATGTGCCCGCGCCAGATCGCTGTCCGGGTTGACCATCTCCGGCTCGATCCACAGCCCGAACGTCATGCCGAGGGCCACGACATGATTCGCCAGCGGTGCCAGTCCGTTCGGATATTTGGTGCGATCCGTCACCCAGTCGCCCAACGCCGCGGTGTCGTCGTCGCGCCCCTTGAACCAGCCGTCGTCGAGCACGAACCGCTCGACGCCCAAGGCGGCGGAGCGATCCGCGAGCGCCATCAGCGCCGCCTCGTCATGGTCGAAGTAGAACCCTTCCCAGCTGTTCACATGCACGGCGCGTGGCGGCATACCCGTTGCCGGCCAGGGCGCACGGCCACGGATCGCCGTGTGAAAGCCCTGCATCGCTCCGTTCAGCCCGGCGACCGAACAGATCGCCAGCATGTCCGGCGTGTCGTAGCGCTCGCCCGGTGCGAGCCGGCATTCCCCCGGTGCCGGCGCCTCGCCCATCTGGAGCAGCCATACGCCATCGTCGTCGCGCTCGATCGACAGCCGGTGGTTGCCCGACCAGGCCAGTTGGGCCGCATGCACGCGGCCGCCGTGCCATCCCGCATCCGGTCCCATGACGAACAGGCCCGGTGGCCCGGCGTGCCCGGTCAGCCCGCGCCGGTTCTCGCGCAACCAGCCGTGCGACGGCATCGGTTCGACCTGCGGGACGAACTCGGCGTTGTGACGGCCCTGGAAGCTGCGGATGCCGGTGCAGTCGGCCGGCAGCGGCAGGGTTCCCGCGGCGAGCCATTCGACGTCGAGCACACCGTCGCCATCGTTGATCACGCTCGCCGAAAGCGTGATGCCGTCACCGCGGACGGAAATCCGCTGAACCACGGTGACACGCGCGGTCTCATCGACGAGCGTGACGACGATCCCGTCGTCGGTCGCCACGATCGACCGGGTCTCGAACCAGTGCGCGAAGGCCCGTCCCGCCCGATGCGCGCGCAGCGCCGGCGATCCGAACCAGCCGGAGCCGAACGCCGGCGTCACGGTCAGCGGCTGATCCACGTCGAGCGAGAAGGACGTCGGCGGACGGATGTCGGCAAGCGGCGGCAAGGCCGCGGCATCGACCTTTGGTCCCCACCACCGCCATACCGGCGGCCGATCGCCACGTGCTTCCAGCACCAGACTGGTGGTTGGTCCGTTGTGTACGATCATCGGGCGCTGGCTCCGACGGGGAGTCCCTGAGCATTGCGCTCGCGCACGCTCCAGACCGCTGCGGCTGCCGCGAACATGAGCACACCGCACAATGTCAGGACGTTCCGCGGGTCACTGCCGAGCAATCGGTCGTAGAACAGCCACATCGTACCCGAGAAGACCAGCATCGGGATTACGATCATCATGTTGAAGATGCCCATATAGACGCCGGTTCGTTCCGCCGGGATCGCCCCGGCCAGAATGACGTACGGATTGCCCATGATGCTGGCCCAGCCGATGCCGATGCCGATCGCGGGCAGAAACAGCATGGCTTTGTCCGTGACATGCGGCAGCCACAGCATGCCGGCGCCCGCCAGGATCAGGCAGGCGGCATGCAGGCTCGCCGCGCCCATTCGCTTCGCCAGCGGCACCATGGCGAATGCCGCGACGAAGGCGACGCCGTTATACCACGCCGCCATCTCGCCGTTGGTCAGCACCGCGGAATGGAAGCCGGAGGATGTCGGTACGTCGGTGCGGTACACCGATCGCCCGACCGAATAGATGACATAGGCCCAGTATGCGGCCATCGCATACCATTGGAACAAGCTCATCAGCGCCAGCTTGCGCATGGCAACGGGCATGTCGTGGATCGCAGATGCGATCTCTCCCAGCATAGCGCCGAACCCCTTGGGCTCGGCGGCGATCCGAAGCTTCTCCTCCGCCGACAACGGCAGTTCGGGAACCCGGCGGATCGACCAAAGGATCGTCGTGAAGCTCAACGCCGCGCCGACCATGAAGGCGATCCGCGCCGTATAGGGGATGTTGTGCGCATCGACCCAGTCCTGGTTCATCCCCGCCCAGACCAGCAGCGACGGGGTAAGGAACGCCAGCATCTGCGCGAGGCCGGTGAAGGCGCTCTGCGTCAGGAACCCGATCTGGTGCTGGTCCCCGTTCAGCCGGTCGGAAACATAGGCACGATACGGTTCCATCGTGATGTTGTTGCCGGCATCGAGGATCCACAGCATCGACACCGCCATCAGCAGCGACGAACTCAGCGGCATGAAGAACAATCCTGCCGCGCAGAGCAGCGCTCCCATCAGGAAATACGGCGTTCGTCGCCCCCAGCGGCTGTCGGTCCGGTCGCTCATCGCACCGATCATGGGCTGGACAAGCAGACCGGTCATCGGTCCCGCCAATTGCAGGAGCGGCAGCGATGCCTCCGAAGCTCCTAGATAGCTGTAGATCGGCGCCATATTCCCCTGCTGCAGCCCGAACGAGAACTGGAGACCGAGGAAGCCGAGGTTCATCTCGAGGATTCGCGGTAGCGATAGGTGTGGCTTCGAACCGGGCAGGGGCATCGACATCCTCAATGGCTGATGCCCATCTTCGCAGGCGTCAGCGGGGCATATCAGCAATAAGCCAAGGTGCACAACAATCGATTGCGAAAAGTTTTAGCCGGCATGCCCGGATCGTTTGGCGCACATGAAAAGAGGGTCTGGCGGGACTGCCAAGGCAGGATCGGTCGTCCCGATGCCGCCGGGGTCGGCCGTTTTCCGTAACCTGTTCCCAACTTTGTCTTCCTGATGCGCGTGTCGGAGAATGATCGGGAGGCAATGTGCAGGCAAGGTCCGCCTACGTCAGCAATCCTCACGAAGACGCGCGATAGCTGCCTGATTACACTGCCCCCAAACCAAGCCGTTCCGCGTGGCCAATTGCGCTCGCCGGGGGGGCTCCGCTCGCATAAATGGGCGGCAGGACTCGAGCAGCGAAAAATGTGCTCGAATGGCCGGGATTGGGTGATGTTGACCGTAGACTGCGACGTACCTCATCAGTCGCGGCAGAGGCGCATCCAGGTTATCCCAGCGGTAGCGGCGCACACCGATGCGAAGATCCAGCGAGCATGCCATCGCCTTTCTCCGTCCGTGGCTCGTCAGGTGTCTGATCGACGGCGCTACTAACGCTGCATCCGTGTCGATGGTACTCTCGGCTATGACCTTCTTCGAGAGCCTGCTGGCACTGTTATTGGTTGCCATCATCCTGCTGCAAATTGCTCGCCGCATCGGGCTACCGTACCCGGCGATGCTGGCCATTGCGGGCATGGCAGTGGCGTTTGTACCAGGGGTCGCGGCGATCCGACTGGATCCGGGCACCGCGCTGGCACTGTTTATCGCTCCGGTGCTGCTTGACGCGGCGTTCGACTTCCCGCTCGTGACGGCCGGGCGGCTGTGGCGCCCGCTGGTGATCCTGATCGTCGGCGCGGTACTCGCGACGACCGCGATAGTCGCATGGATCGGATGGGCGGTGGCCGGGCTGCCCATCGCAGCGGCTATCGTGCTCGGTGCGATCGTGGCGCCGCCCGATGCCGCGGCCGCGACCGCGGTGATCGGCGCGTTGGCGCTGCCGCGAACGACGGTGTCCGTCCTGAAAGGCGAAAGCCTGCTCAACGACGCCACCGCACTATTATTGTTCTCGGGCGCGCTCGCGTTTCAAATGGCGGAGGGATCGCCGGGGGCAATCGGACTGCACGTGGCGATTGCGGTACCCGGTGGGATCTTGCTCGGCGTGGTGCTCTCGTGGCCGGTACGGTGGATCCAGCGCTTCGCGGGCAAGACGCTCGGCGCCAACCTCCTCCAGTTCGTCACCGCCTGGGTGATCTGGCTGATCGCGGACCATCTCGATCTGTCGGCTGTGCTGGCAGTCGTCGCGTTCGCAGTGACGGCGGCCCATTCGCCAAACGCCGGCTCGTCGCCGCGGATGCGCGTTCACTCCTTCGCGGTCTGGGCAGCAGTGGTCTTCCTGCTCAACGTCACCGCATTCCTGGTGATGGGGATGCAGGCGCGCTCGATCCTGGAGCGGCTGCCGGGCGACGGGATCTGGCCTGCACTACGGTTCGCAGGACTGGTCGTGCTGGCGGTGATCGCGACGCGCTTCGTCGTGGTGATGGCGTGGGGGCAGGTCGCTCGTCGATCGCGAAGCGCACGCGGCACGCTGCCGCCCCCGACGATCGGGCAAAGCGTCCTTGTCGGCTGGTGCGGGATGCGCGGGCTTGTCACGCTGGCGACGGCCTTCGCCCTTCCCGCGACGTTTCCGCAGCGCGACCTCGTGGTGCTGACGGCGTTCTCGGTCGTGCTGGCGACCTTGGTAGGGCAGGGGCTGACGCTCGCACCGCTGATCCGCTGGCTGGGCTTGGACCGGATGGAGAATCCCGCGGACGAGATGTGGGCCGCCCGTACCCGGCTGGTCAATGTCGCGCTCGACGAGTTGCGGAGCCATCCCCAGGCGGAAGATCTCGCTCGGTTGTTCGAAGCCAAGCGAGATAAGCACGACCGTCCAGAGTTGCTGGACTGGATCAAGGGGCAGCACAGCGCCGGGCTTGCCGTGGTGTCGGCACAACGGGCCGAGCTGGCCCGGCTACTGAATGGCGAAGAAGTCGGGATAGACAGTTTCTACGTTCTGCAAGAGGAACTCGACTGGAGGGAGCTAACCTTATTGCCCGAGGAGGAGCGGCGGATCGCCGAGACATGAACGTCTCCGGTCATCGGGATGTATTGGATGCGGCCCACACGGGTCCACGCTTGAACGAATGGCCAGTTTCAAGGCTCATTGCGACGTCGTGAATGTCGTTTCTTGGGTCGACAGCGTCGAGCTGCTGAATGCGCCTACCGTATGGCAGCCAAGACGTCGTCGAGTTGCTCGATTTGTGGAAAGTGTCCGGCCGCTGCGATGGACTGCATCCGCGCGTGCGGGATCAAAGTTGCAAACTGCTGTCCATAAGCCGGGGTCACGATCCGGTCACTTTCCCCCCAGAGCACCAGTGTCGGAATGTTGACGCTGGAAAGGCGGCCTCGCAGCGATGGATCGTGCATGAACGGCTCGCCGGCATAGACGCGCAACGCACGTTGATTGTTCGCCATGGTCGTTGCCGCCGCGGCATCCCTCGGCACCAATGCACGTGATGGGTCATGGAATGAGTGTGCAAGCAGCAAGGCGGGCGGCAGTGTGGCGGGATCGACGATTCCACCGCCTTCGGGCGTCGGGTCGAGCCCCACAGCATCGATGATGACCTGCTCGGCGATGCGCGGACTGCGGCGAAGCCCTGTCTCGATCGCCAGCCATCCGCCAACCGAGTTACCGATCAAGCTGACATCGCCGATCTCGAGCCACTCGATCAGCGCGAGTGCCATGATCGCCAGATCGTCAATGCGGTGAAACCAACTAGGCCGAGGTTCACCGTCGAAACCTGGATAGACCGGGATGATAGCGCGCCTGCCCCGTGCGGCCAGGCCCGTGGCAAGGCCCATCATCGATCCTGGGCCGGCACCACCATGCAGGAGCAGCGTAGGACGCCCGCTTCCCATCTCGTACCAGGCGATCGGGAGCGCATCTGCAAACAGCGTAGTACGGGAGATCTCAATCATCGTTCGTCACCCTCGCACTTTGACGTGATAGCTGTCGCGCGACACTGCTCTTGGCCAAAGCCGGCTGGGCAGGGGCAGCTTGGATGCCGGCGTCGTACACTGCTCATCCGCAATTGTTCGTTGCGCAGCCATCAATCAATTTTGCCGCTCACAATTCTCCTACCCTATTGGCGACCACCGTAACGTCGCAGCAGGAGTTCAGCGCTTCGCACTTTCGCCGCTGCGCTCAATCGATCCGTCAGCGGTAACGCGACAACCAGGTTATGCGCCGCCTGGTTTGCGTGGCCAGGCACCCGGGATGGTTCAACCTCTCGATCGTGCCCGCTCCGGGGGAGTTGTCGAGCGGGCAGGCCCGATCACGCTGTGCGATCCACGCGCGCTGCGACGCGCGCAATGCCGCCCGACGGGATGCGGGTAGTCGTTTCATGGTCTTCGCATAGGTAACGTTGAGCGTCGCATCGGCACGCTCGAAATCCGCGACGAAGCATGCCGCCATGTCCGTCGTCACGCCGCGTGCCGCTTCGCCGGTGTTGAGGCAACGGTCGAGTTCACCGGATGCGACAAGCGCGAAGGCGAGTAAGAGCATCGCAAATTCCTTCTATTGGTTGGCGGCGCCGAACATCGTGCGCCACTGCGGAACATACTGGCGGAGCTGCACGGTCGAGACGTGATAAGGATTGCCGTCATCCGGTGACTTGCCGGGTGGAAGTCCACCGTCGAACAGCAGGATGTGGTCTCTTGGTATACGCAGAGCGTCATAGGCGTTCGCGATCAGTCGCGTCGTATTCTCGCGAATGTGTCGCTCTGCCCACCAGCGTGCGGGCGGCGTTGCCGAGGCAGCGAAGAGCCACGGCGCGGGACGCTGATCCGGTCCGGTGACGTCCCAGGGACTCGAGAACAGCACGACCCGGCTGACGGGATATCGCTGCGCCATGAAGGCGGCCATGCCGGCGCCCTGCGACAGCCCTGACAGGATAATCCGCGGCCAGGCCGGACGGCCCTCCGCGTCTAAATATTCGCTCCATCCCGCGTCGGGGTGGGTCCTTTGCAAATAGCGGAGCAGATCGCCCAGACGATTCGCGATGGCCTCCGGTGCGGGTGTCGCGACCGGCGGTCCGTCGCCCCCGAACGCACGACTTTCCCGGAAACGGGTCGAGCAGGCCGGGGGTCGTGAAGGGCACACCTGGGCAACGGCGGGCATGTCGTTGTAGGTCAGGAACACGACGCGATACCCTTGGCTCGCGATCGTATCGAGGAGCAGGCGCGGCGCTGTTTCCGAACGGCCGCTGGTGCCGGGCATGAACACGACGAGCGGCGCGTTGCGCGATGGCGCGCCCGCGTAGACGAGGTTGGGATCGTCATATTGTCGCACCTGCGGGTTGGCCGCCGACGGACGGACCAGTTCCTGCGCCGAGACGCCGGAAAGTGATAAGGCGGCGGCAGCCAACGCCGCGCCGAACTGCGTACAAGCCGTCTTCAGCATTCGCATCTACTCCATCATCCACGGCTCGACCGGTCGATCACAGCGCGATCTCGTTCGCCGCGATCTTGCGGTCCCGCTCGGCAAGTTCGTGCGCACTGGCGGGAAAGATGACTGCCATGCCCTCGGTCGCTGCCCGGGTTTGGACCTCTTCAACGAACGGACGCAGTCCGTCTTCGTACGCACGGAAGGCTGCGGCATGGTCGTCTGCGTGTTGCGCCAGCGCATCTGCGAGCCTGGCGGCACCGATGATCGCCATTGATCCGCCCATGCCCGCTATAGGGGACACGCAATAGCCCGCGTCGCCGACTAGCGCGGCGCGACCCTTCGACCAGTTCGGCATCCTGATCTGCGTCGCGCGGTCGAAATAGAAGTCTTCCTCGTCATCGACATGCGAGAGCATCTGCGGCACCTTCCATCCGAGCCCGTCGAAATGCTCGTGCACCAGACGTCGCAGCCGTGCCCGGTCGCGATAGTCGTACGCGATCTCGCTGTCGGCTCGGAACGCCAAGCAGATGTCGGTCCGATCGTCGTAGCCGTTCAGCATGGCAGTGCGCCCAGGCACACTGAACACCTCCGACGTGTCGGGGGGTAGCAGCCCGGTTTCCCGCACCACCTTGAGGTAGAAATAGCCGCCCATGAAGTAGGATGCGGCATCACAGTCACCGAATACCAGATTCCGGGTGTTCGAGCGGTTGCCATCGCAACCGAAGACCAGCGTTGCATCGTGCCGACTACCGTCGTTCAGGGTCGCGGACATGTGATCTGCATGTTCCTGCAGTCGAAGGATCGAACGATCGTAGATTATGTCGACGGAACCATCCACCGCGTCCAGCAATAGATCGAGGAGGTCGTCGCGATGGATCTCGAAGTCGTGCGGCCTGTCTGTCGGCGCCGTGTGATCGATGGCACCCAGCGTCTCGTTATCGGCGCCCCGGAAGGTGAAGGCGCGGGGCGGCAGCCTCTTGGCCCAAGCCCGATCAAGCAGGCCCATCCGCTCAAGGATTCCGACCGTTTCGCCTTTTATGTCGACCGGAGTGCCGCCGCGACGAACTCCTGCCGCCGTCTCAACGATCGTAACGCGATAGCCCAGTCTCTTCAGCCAGAATGCGGTGGCAAGACCGGCAAAGCTAGCGCCGCTGACAATCGCTGTCCGAAGTTCCGTCTGCGTCATCGTAGTTGACTGAACGTCCATTGGTCCCTCTACCATCACCAACTATCCAATCGATATGCAGTCCATTTGTATACCGAGTATAGAATGCTGGATTGAGACGATCGTTCCAATGGTGGACAGACGGACACGCAAGCGACTGGCAACACGGCGGGCAATCTCCGACGCCGCGACGCGATTGATATTCGACAAGGGCTTCGACAACGTCACGATCGACGAGATCGCCCATGCCGCCGACGTGGGTCGCATGACGGTGTTCAACCACTTTTCGCGCAAGGAGGACCTGTTCCTCGATCGCGAGCAGGAAATCCACGACCTCGCCTTCGATGCTGTACGCACCCGGAGCGGCGGCACGTCTCCGATCGAGGCGCTGCGGCTCCTGGCGCATCGTCTTATCGAACAGCCGGACCCGCCGTTTCCGTTATTCGATGGGACCGAGCGATTTGTCGAAACGGTGCTTGAAAGCGAGGCTTTGAAGGCACGAGCCCGGCAGATGCGCGATGATTTCGTCCGTGCCTTGGCGGTGATCCTGGCGGAAGTCGCTGGCCGCCCCGAGCAGGATGCCGATGCGGCGTTCGCCGCGGCGCTTCTGGCAGCTGCCTGGGCCAGCGCATTCCTCCAAGCGCATGCGCTGCTGCTCAGGAGCCACGACGTCGCGGCCGCCAAGCGCCTGTTCCTCGATCTTGTCGATCGCGGTACGATCGGAACGAAGGCAGCGCTCTCCGGCACGGTCTATTGCTGAAGATAGCCAGCTACGATGGAAAACAGGGGGCGAGCGTCAAGCCGGTGCCGCTCCTTCCTGACTTGGGCAGCGTCGGGTCGGACGAAGTGCTGGTCGCCGGTCCGCGATCGGTGGAGTGCCGAACATCTCCTTATACTCCCGGCTGAACTGGGAACTGCTCGCGTAGCCTGAGGCGAAAGCCGTGCCGGTCACATCGGCCTCTCCGGAGACGATCATGCGTCTGGCCTCGAGCAGGCGGATGTAGCGTTGGTAGGCGAGCGGACTGCTCCCGGTCGCCGCCTTGAAGTGACGGTGGAACGAGGTGCCGCTCATTCCGGCCGCGTCCGCGAGATCGGCGACCCGCATCGGCTCGCGGGCATTCTGTCGGATCCAGGCGATCGCTTGTCTGATCCGGGCTGCACGAGTGCCCTTCTGGACGGTCTGACGAAGCGTGTCGCCCATCGGCCCCTGAAGCAGACGATAGCAGAGCTCGCGTTCGGCTTGGCCAGCCAGCGTCGGGATGTCATCGGGACGTTGTAGCAGGCGGACGAGGCGATCGACGGCGTCCATCACATCTTCGTTCAGCGGCGCGGTCACGAACGTCGGCGCGGTGGGCGTCTCTTCGACCGATGCATCGCCCATCAGCGTGGCGACCACATCCGCATCGAGGCTGAGCTCCAGCCCTATGTACGGCGCCTCGTGCGTCGCCTCGATCACCTGGGTCGAGAAAGGCAGTCCGACCGCGGATATCGCGCAATCGCCGGCTCCGAACTCGAGATCCCTGCCACCGATCAGCAGCCGTTTTCGGCCTTGTAGAAGCAGGTAGAACTTCGGTTCGAACAGCGCCAGTCTCGCGTCCGTCGGCATCCGGCTCGACCAGATCATCACGTGCGGGATCGCCGTTCTGATCGGCACGCCTGGCGGCGATCGATCCGCAAGGCGCATCAGCGCGGCCACGGTCTCCTGGCGTATCATGGCCTGCCGGTCGGCGGCGGAGCGGACGTGAAGCTGGCAGGATCGGGCACGTCATTGGCAGGATTGCACATGGCTCGGCTCCGGTTTTGACTATCTTTCTCGCGTGTAATTGGGAGAATGTCGATGCCGAACTCAGACCGCCTGATCGCCCGCCTCGTGGACGAGGCCGCCATCCGCGACGCTACTGCCCGCTTTGCGGATGCTGGAACGTTTGGCGACTATGATGCCTTTCGCGACCTGTGGGCAGAGGGTGGGGTCTGGACCATCGGCAAGCCCTTCGAGGCACGCGCCGAAGGACCGGACGACATCGTCGCGATGTTCAAGAAGCTGAAGGAGCCGAAAGAGTTCTTCGTCCAGTTCGCGTTCCAGGGACCGATCGTGATCGACGGTGACACGGCACGGGCTCGAACCCTGGTCCACGAGGAAGGACGAGGCCCCGGAGACACCGGCTTCCGCTGTCACAGCGTAACGAACGATCTGCTGCGCCGGACGGGCGATCGTTGGCTGTTCGTGCGCCGTGACTTCCAATATATCTGGCTCGACACCGCGAATTTCGCCGGCGACGTCTTCAAGGTCTCGCCAGCAGTATAGATGTGAGCGAACACGCGCTTCGAAGGAGCTTTCGGCGTGAGGGAAGATGATCCGGTCTGGCTCGATCGACGTCTGTTTCCCTATGACAGTCGTTTCGTCGACGTTGGCGGCCATCGTCTTCACTACATTGACGAAGGGTCGGGCCCGGTGTTGCTGTTCCTGCACGGCAATCCGACTTGGTCGTTCCTATACCGGCACATCGTTCGGCGACTGTCGCCGCATTTTCGGTGTATCGCGGTCGATTATCCCGGCTTCGGCCTCAGTGTCGCAAGGCGTGGCTACGGCTTCACGCCTCGCGAACATTCGATGGCGATCGAGGGGTTCGTCGACGCGCTCGATCTTTCCCTGATGTCGATCATGGTTCAGGACTGGGGCGGCCCGATCGGATTGGGTTTTGCGGCGCGCCAGCCCGACCGCGTGCAATCGCTGATCATCGGCAATTCGTTCGCCTGGCCCGCGACGCCGGGGATGAAGGGGTTCTCCTACATCTTCGGCAACCCGTTCGCGCGTTACCTGATCCGGCGGACCAACGTCCTCGCACGCTGGCTGATTCCCGCAGGGATCAGCAGGACGTTGTCGGCGGCGGAACTCGCGGCGTATCTCGGACCTTTCCCCACCCCTGCGTCGCGCCTGCCGACATGGATCTTCGCCCGCCACATTCGGGCGAGCGCGCCCTATCTGGCCGAGGTCGAAAGGGGCCTGACTAGGCTAAGCGACAAACCGGCGCTGATCCTTTGGGGCAGCGCTGACGGCGCGTTCCAGGCGGCGGATCGCGATCGCTTCGCGAGCCTGTTTGCCGACCATCGCATCGTCGATCTCTTCGACGCCAAGCACTTCATCCAGGAGGACGCCGCGCCGGAAATCGCCGCGGCGATCCTCGATTGGCGTTCGCGCCTCATCGTGTCCGAGGAGGCGGTCCGGTAAACATTCCGCTCACCCTGGCGCTTCACCTCGGCATCGTGCTCATCGGCGTGATCGTCCTGCGGCTCGCGGGGGTACGGACGCGCCGCGAGCCGTTGCTCGCCGGGTTCGGCGTCGTTATCCTGTACTGGATCGTTTCTCCCCTCGGGCTCCGGCTTCAGGAGGCCGTCCCGATCTCCGCCGGGTTGCACTGGAACTGGCTCGGCAAGGTCTTTGCTCTGGCTGTCGCCCTATTCGTCTGGCGGCGATCGGGGCTGTCACGCGACGACATCGGGCTGACGATGCGGCAGCAGGCGGGATCGTTGCTGCCGGCAGGTCTCGTCGTCGTGCTGATCTGCGCCTTCGCGTGGAGCTACGAGGCAATCAGGTCCGACGGGAGCAGTCTTTCGCCGGAACGACTGCTGTTCCAAGCCATCATGCCGGGGCTCGACGAGGAATTGGTCTTTCGCGCCCTGCTGTTCGCGTTCTTGATTCGCGCGTTCGGAAACGGCGGAGAGATGACACGGGCGTCGCTCTGGTGGGCAGGAACGGCGGTCACCTTCCTCTTCGCAGCCGGGCACGGACTGTTCGCTGTGGAAGGGGCGATCCAGGTGGACTGGCACGCACTCGTCGAAAGCGGCACGATCGGCGCGGGGCTGCTGTGGCTGCGTGGGAGGACCGGCTCACTGGTGATGCCGGTCCTCGCCCACAACCTCTCCAATTTCGGAGACTCGTTTTTCTAGCGGCTGTCTGCTGGACACGCGATCTGTCCGCGTGTCGGTCCAATGCCGGTTAGGCGACGCAAATGCCGGGCACTTCTATCTTGCGGAACAGGTGCGGGCTGACCGCGGCTTCGTCCGGGTAATCTGCCAGGCGCGCCTGAAATGCGGGACTGGCGAACGCCGCGCGAAAGTGGCCGACCGACTGCCAGACGGCGTAGTTCAGGAATACGCCGCTTCCAGCAATGCCGCGGTGAAGCTGGGTCGAGATGAAACCCGGCTGCGCCTTCATGTGTCCGGCATCGCTCGACCACGCCGCCAGTAAAGCGTCGGCAAGACTCGGCGGAACCACGAAGGTGTTGATGAGGACCACGGCCTCGTCCTCGGACTTCAGTTGATCGGCCAGCGTGACGGCCTGATCCATCTCTACTAGTTTGGGCATTAGTTTACTCCACGAGGGTATTGCACGGTGGTTTCAGGGACCGATAGCGGTCCAGGACATTGAGAATGCTGCGCCACATCATGTCGCCCTGCTCCCAAGGCGTGGCATGTGAGCCGGAACACCGCCCGCCTTCAACAACATTGAGCACAGTCGCATCGATGATATGACGCGCGAGCTTCTCACGTTGGTTCATCGGCACCAGCTGATCGTCCGGACTCTGCTCGAGCAGGATTGTGGCAAGGCCGCCTAAACGACGCAGGCGGCTAGCTTTCGTACCCAACTCGAACCGAGCGGGACTGCCGGCCGCCCACACTTGTTCATCGGCCCCGAACGCGATGGTCAACAGGTCTCGGTACTCGGCCTCGAGATGCGCATGCGACGGGTCGAGGTGATGCACCAGACCGGGCAGGTAGTATAGGCCGTTGACGCCGACCACGGCGGCCGGCGTCGGCGGTGCACATACGTCCAACAGCCCGAACTCGGCAGGGTCCGTCAGCACCGCTTGGAAAGCCAGGCAGGCGCCGCAACTATGGCCCGACAGGACGTATGATCCGTCGGACAGACCGAGAGATCGCAGCATCTCGAAGGCGCGAAGCACGTCGTCGAGATGCTGGGGGTGGACCGCTTCGCGGGCTGGATCCGAGTGACCGTCCACGCGCGGATCGTAGGAATCGCTCGGCGCGCTCGGGAACGGAGAAATGGTATAGTTGATCGAGGCGATCATCTTGAGCGGTGTATCGTCAGGCGTGGCGAACGCGCAGGCAACCGTCGGTTCTATTGACGCGGCCGTCACGTCGGGACTGCGCCAGGCGCCGCCGTGGATGTGCACGAGAGCGACCGGACAGCCCGGGTTCGTACCGAGGCAAGGTAGTTCACACACCGGCATACTAACCAGCGCCTCGGTTTCGTCCGTCTGGGGCAGGTATAGGCTGAGTGTCTGCAGTCGATTGCCATCGGCCCGGTAGGAAAGGCCGGTGGCGCAAATGACCGGGACGGGGTCGGGAAGCGCGGGGCTGATGACAGCTTTGCGTCGCCACTTCCCCGGCTGCTGATGACCATGATCCATGATATGCAGTTGGTTATCGCTGGCATTGATCACATCCATGATCCTGCCAATGACTTGCCTGATCCTGCCGTTGATGCCGCGATCGCTACGCTCGTTCGCCAGTGCTTCGACAACGGATCACCGCCTTGCTGGTGACGCCGGCAAGGTCGCGCGTCCGCGGGTGCAGCGTTACCGTTAGTCGCCACGGTCCGGCCCCCACCGTCCGCCGTCATGCCCGCAGGTCGAGGAAGCTCACGCTTGTTCTCCGGTTGCAGGAATGACGCGAACTGTCGAAATCGTACCGCCATCGACGGCGACGATCTCGACGGCGAAGTTGTCGAAGGCGACGTGGTCTCCTGCCCGGGGCAGTCGCCGCGTCCGTTCGATGACCAGCCCCGCGATCGTCTTGAATCCGCGATCGGGCGCGATGGCGAGGCCGAACTCCTCGATGAGGTCGTCGACCGGCTGGGCGCCGGGCATGACGATGCTGCCGTCGGATTCGTGACGGAAGCCCTGGATCTCGCAGTCGGCGGCTGCGGGATCAGCCGACGGGATGTCCCCGGCGATCGCTTCCAGCACGTCGGCGAAGGTGACGATCCCCAGCATCGAGCCGAACTCGTCGGCGACCACCGCAACGCCGGCAGCATCCGCCTTCAGCGACGCGAGGGCGCCGAGGACGCTGGCGCGTTCGGCGACATAGTGGACCGGGGAGGCGAGCGCGAGCAGGTCGGCCGGGCTGGTCCCGTCCAGTGCAAGCAGGTCGGCCCGTGCAACGACCCCGACCGGTTCGTCTCGGGTCGCCGCCAGCACCAGCAATCGTGACGCGCTCGCAGCCAGCGCCGTCTGCCGGATCGTCTCGGCCGAGGCATCCTCGCGGATCGACTGCACGGCACGACGCCCGGTCATCACCGTGCGTACCGAGCGCTGCTCCAAATCGAGCACGCGCTCCATCATCGTGCGCTCGGTCCCGAGCAGCGCACCGGTGCTGAGTCCTTCGGCGAGCGTCCGACGGATTTCCGCCTGACTGACCCCCGCCTCGTGACCCGGCGTGATCCCGAACAGGCGTAGGACGACCGCATTCGACCATTCGAGCGCAACGAAGAACGGCCGCGCCACGACGATGAACAGCCGCAACGGCGTCGCCACCGCCATCGCGCTGCGTTCGGGAGCGGCGAGCGCGATGCTCTTGGGGGCAAGATCGCCGAACACCAGCACCAGAAACGAGATCAGGGCGAAGGCGGCGACGGTCGCGACGGCGTGCGCCGCTCCGGTCGCCACGGGGAGCTGCTCGGTCATGCGACCCAGCACCTGCTCCAGCGCCGTCACCACGAAGGCGCCGGTCAGCAGGTCGGTCAGCAGGTCGCCGGCGCGGATCGCGGCGAGGAACAGGCCGGGGCGCTGCTTCAGGCGCAGCGCCCGCTCGGCGCGCGGATCGGCGGCGCCGGCCAGCGAAGACCCGCGCACCGCGACGAGGGCCATTTCGGCAAGGTTGAAAAACGCCGTCACCGCCAGCAGCAGCACGAACAGCCAGATCATCGGCATCGCCGTGGCTCCCGGTCAGCCGGCATAGTAGCCGCGGTCGGCAAGGTCGGTCAGCAGGTCAGGACCTGTGGGGTTCCAGCCCGTCAACGCCCGCGTCCGCTCGCTCGACGCAGCCGCGTCGCCGCCCGCCATGCGAGCGAACCAGCCGAAATGGTCGGCCTCGCGGCTCTCCGCCGGAAGGCCGAGTTGCCGTCCGATCGCTTCGGCGATGCGACGGAAGGCAACGCCATCTTCCGCGATCGCATGGTACACCGGCGCCTCGATGCCGCGCTCCAGCACGGTCAGGAACAACCGGGCGGCGTCCCGGCGGTGGACGGCGCTCCAGCGGTTATCGCCGTCCCCGATATAGGCCGACACACCCGTCTCGCGGGCGCGTTTGATGAGGATGGGCACGAAGCCATGCGTCTCGCCGACACCATGGACGGTGGGCGGCAGCCGCACCGTCGCCACGTTCACGCCGCGCCCCGCCAGCGTTTGCGCTGCCGCTTCGGAGCGGCGAACCGAAGCTGGGTCCGCGAGATCCTCCTCCGTCGCTGGCCGCCCTTTAGCCAAGCCGCTGGCGCCTGCGGTAACGAGCAGGGGTTTGCGGGTCCCTCCAAGACCCGCGCCTAGCGCCATGATCGCGCGTTCATCCTGGCCTGCGCTCTCGGCGAAGTGCGCCCAGTCGTGGTTGAAGGCGGTGTGCGCAACTGCGTCGGCGTCGGCTGCCGCGGTGCGCAGCAGGTCATGATCGTCGATCGATCCAGCGATGATCCGCGCACCCTTGTCGGCGAGCGCGCGTGCCTTGTCGGGCGTTCTCGCCAGGCCGGTGACCTGATGCCCAGCGCTTAGCAGATCCTCGACGAGCGCACTGCCCACCCAGCCGGTGGCGCCGGTGACGAATACGTGCATGGCCGTTCTCCTTGGAAAAGATGCTTCAGAGCCGGATCGACAGTTCGACGTCGTCGGCGAACGGCACGGACAGGTAGCCGCCTCCCGGCCGCCGAACGCGGTCCAGATAGGCAGGGCAAAAGTCGGCGTTATCGGCAACGATCAGCGCGCCAGCGCGGAGGCACGGCTCGACCAGGTCGAGGATGTCCGGGTAGAGCGCCTTCGCACCGTCGAGGAGCAGCAGATCGACCGTCTCCGGCAGATCGCGGGCGAGCGTCTCCAGCGCGTCACCTTCGCGGAACTCGACCAGATCTTCGAGGCCACCGGCCTCGAGGTTCGCCTTTGCGCGTGCCACCTTCGACGGCTCGAACTCGCTCGTGACGAGCCGGCCGCCGCCGTTGTCGCGCAAGGCGGAGGCGAGGCACAGCGTCGAGAGGCCGAACGACGTACCGAACTCGACGATCGAGCGGGCGTTCGTGCTGTACGCCAGCATGTAGAGCAGGGACCCCGTGTCGCGCGAGACGGCGAGCGGCACGTCCTTCATACGGCCGTAGAAGTCGGCATAGTCGGTGCGGCTGCGCACGATGCTCGCCTTGTCCGCGCTGGTCAGCCCATTCCAATAGGCGGAAACCGAGGGCGTCGTCGCCGGATCGATCGCGTCGGCTTCGGTGAAGAGGCGATCGAGTAGCGGCGCGACAGGTGTGGCGGTGAGCGTGGTCATGATGTCCTTTTCCGTGATCGTTGCGACGGAAGGAAAAATACGACTACGTCGTCAGCTTCGCTAATCGCATTGCTTGGAGACGAGCATGAGCAAGCCGTCAAACCCTTCTGTTTCCACAATAAAGATGCCCAAACAGGCGAGATCGACGGCGCTGGTCGAGGCCGTCTTGGAAGCCGCTGTTCAGGTTTTGCGCGCCGAAGGAGCCGCACGTTTCACCACCGCGCGGGTGGCCGAACGCGCCGGCGTCAGCGTCGGATCGATTTACCAATATTTTCCCAACAAGGCCTCGATCCTGTTCCGCCTGCAGAGCGACGAGTGGCGAACGACGTCGGAGTTGCTGCGCGGCATCCTTGAAGACTCAACGTTGGCCGTGCCCGAGCGGCTGCGCGCGTTGGTCCACGCTTTCATCCGTTCGGAATGTGACGAGGCGCAGGTCCGCCTGGCGCTAAGCGATGCCGCGCCTCTCTACCGTGACGCACCCGAGGCTGAAGTCGCGCGAGCTGACGGATCTGTTCCGTTTCATCAATTCATCCGTAGCGCGCTTCCCGATGCTGACGAGGCGACTTGCGAACTGACAGCCGACCTGATCGAGACAACGCTCACCGAGGTCGGCAGCAGTTTCTCGGAGGTTACGCGCAGCGAGGCAGAAATCGTCGCATATAGCGATGCGATGGCCAATATGTTCTGCGCGTATCTTGGAACACTTGAAGGGCGTGTTTCAGCATAGAGATATCGGATCGATAGCGAGCTGAGTATCATCTTCCTGCCGCGCCTTAATTCGTTACTCGGCCGCCATGAACAAGTGTCCGCTCTAAGGGAGCCGACCGCCGCGATCCTCGTCCGATGCATTGCCTTTTCCCAGAGCCACGATGCTTTTTGGAAAAGCTTGCGGGGTAGCGGGCAGGGCCAAGGCTAATCACCTCCTACGTGGTCACCATGAATGAATAGCATGAGGTGGGCAGCCGAAAGGAGGCCGCGAAATGACCGGACGTGGATCTCGTAGCTCGCCGCCGCTTCGCCGGCCTCCATATCTGGCTCGATGTAGGTACGGAGGGTCGAGGTGCCGCAGCAAGGACCGACACCATCCTGTCCCTTCTAGCTGCCAGTGATGGAACGGCTGACGCGTCCCTCGGCGTCATCCCAAGCGCGTTGACCCTCGTGAACCGCAATGCGGTTCTCGGCCGCATCGAGGAGGCGTTGCTTCGCCCTGACCGGCACGGGCTGGGCTGCCAGCTCTGGTTTCGTGGCCGGTAGCGTTTCGGACGGTTCAGGTGGTGTGATGGCCGCGTTTTCCCATGCGAACAGCGTATCGTCCGCGAGCGCTCCATCGACCCATTCGGCGGGACATCCTCGCCAGCGACAGGTCCGCCGTCGCCTTGCGGCACGCCGCCGCCTTTGCGGCGCACACCGTACGGCGAACCTTTTCGAGGTTCGTGGTCGTCGGGGTGATCCCAAAGGTAGCGACATAGCTCTCGATCTGCTGTCTGGCGACGATGCTACCACCTTGAAGGTCGAAGACCGTATCGACGACGGCCTTCGCCTCGCGGCTGTTCCAGCCTTTGTCGATCAGGCGCTCATGATCATCGAGCGACCATTTCGCATCGACGCCCCGCTTCGACAGGTCCACGCCTCGGCATAGCGATAGTCGAGGCTGGCATGATCGATGGCGGGGCTGCTGCTGGCGACCTGATCATCAATAATACGCTGCAACTGCCAGCGCAGCGCGTCGCTGAACACATTCTTGAGCTGATCGGGGTTCACCCCCCCCCGACGACGACTGACCGTAACCCATGCGCAAAGCTTCCGCCGCAGAACCGAGTTAGGCAATAACCTGCGCGTCTGCGAAGCTCATTGCGCCCAACGGTAACGCCAGCGTTAACCGCACGCCCGCGACCGTCATTTTCCTCCGCCACCAATAGCGACTGCCGCGCAGCGCCACGTTTGAAAAGCCCATTCCGCCACCCCAAGGGGTACAGCCGGGGTACAGTCGTCCCTGATCGCCGTCGTTAAGACGCGAAATCAAAGGCTTGTAGGTGGATGGTCGGGGAGACAGGATTCCTGACCTACTTTTGCCGCGCGCTGAGCAATTGATTCTACGTCGTCACACAACCCGTCTGTCAGCGCGTTGCACAGTTAGGGGTACAATAGGGGGGTACAGGTAGACAAGCGCTTGAACGCCACGCATTGGGTATG